>JACQTG010000040.1 GCA_016210895.1 Acidobacteriota bacterium | reverse complement strand
CCTTCCAGCCGTTCGCGCCCCGCGGCGAACAATTCCGTCCGCGGCCGCCGGGCCAAAAGGCAGACCTCGAGCGCCCGCACCAGCTTGGGAGCGTCCCGCGGTCCGATGGCCCCGGCCGAGCCCGGGTCCACCCGCGCCAGCAAGCGGTGGAGATATTCGCTGCCCCGCTCTTCGGCCCGCTCTTGCAGACGTGCCCGCAGCTCCGGCGCGCGCGGCGGCAGCGACGACAATCCTTCCAGCAACGCGCGCAGGTACAGCCCCGTGCCGGCCGTGACGATGGGAATGTGTCCCCGTGCCCGGACCTCGGCCAATGCCGCGCGCCCCGCGCGCTGGTAGTCGCCCGCGGTGAAGAGTTCCTCCGGCTCGAGCAGGTCAATCAGGTGGTGGGGGATGCCGGCTTGCTCCTCGGCGCGCAGCTTGCCCGTGCCGATGTCGAAGTGGCGATAGACCTGGGTCGAGTCGCAGGCTAGGACTTCGCCCCCGAGCCGCCGGGCCAGCGCTATCCCGAGCGCTGACTTGCCGCTCGCCGTCGGCCCCAGCACCACCACCAGCGGCCAGGCGTCTCTTTGCTCGGTCTCGCCCATCCGCTCACCCACCCGGCGCCACCAGCACCGACCCGTAGCGAACCAACAGAAACACCAAGAGTAACGCCAGCAGCAGCAGCAATCCCCCGAGCTGAGTCCGGTCCAGCTTCATGCGAGGCCGTCGAACAGACTGGGCGGTCAGGGTTCCTGATAGTCGAGGGGGAGATTATACAGAAAGGTGAATTGCAGAACGATTTGCTCGCCGGTGAACTCTGCCGGCAGCGGCGAAAACGGCTGCGAGCCGCGGATGGCACCCATCGCCGCGCGGTCGTAGGGCAGGAACTCGGACGAGCGCACCAGCGCCGGTTGGCCCACCGGCACCGAGCCGTCCTGCTGAACCGCGAACACGATCACCACGCGGCCCCTACGTCCCAGGCGGGCCGCCTCCGGGATGACGGCGTACCAGTTCTTGCGCACATCGTAGACGAGTCGCGCCAGGTAAGGCCCGAAATCCACCCCGCGCGTGTCCGAAAGAATGATGGGATAGGGGGCGTTGAAATTGGGCAGCGAGGGCAGGCCACCACCGGACTCGCTCGGCTGGCGGCCCTGCCGGTCGAGACCCGCGCGCAGTGAATCCTCGATTGCTTGACCAGCGGTCCCCTGCGGCAACTCCAGCCTGGGCTTCTCGTTCGTGCGCTCTGGGATATTCTCCAGGCGCACGATTTCCGTGCGCCGCTCCTCACGCGCCTGTCCGCCCCGCTCCGCCCGGCGCTGCGCTTCCCCCGGCTCGGGTACACCCGGTACGGGGAGTTCCGGATTCTGGCCCGGGGGTCGCGGCTCTGCCGGTTCGGTCAGCATGGGCAGGATGCGGCGAAATTCCTGTGGGTCCACGGTGAAGGGCGTGCGGATTACGGCTCGCTTCCGCTCCTCAGGCGTCAGCTCCTCCTTGCGCGGCTCGGGAATCTTCAACAGATCAGAGGGAATATAAAGCAAGGTCAACTGGCGCCGCGCCATCTCCTCGGCCACCTCGGGCGGCAACGGCTTCGGCCCCAAGCTCTGCAGAAACTTGGGGTTGACGAGAATCAGAATCACAAACCCCAGGTGCAGAATGAGCGACGCCATGGTGGCTTCGCGCCAGCGGCTGCCGGCGCGCTCGTCCACCACCTCAGGCAGCAGTTCAACCTGGGTTGACGTTGCCATTGCCGCTTACACTTTGCCGGCCGGAAAAGTCGCCGCCGGCACGCGCCGCGCGTGCTCGGCGATTCCCTGGGCCACACGCTCGGCCACTTCCAGCGCCCCCCGGCCCTCAAGCCCGCTGACCTGCCCCGGCGTGCGGCTCCGCACCGCCTGCAAGAAGGCCCGCAGCTCGGCCACCAGCGGCTCCCCGCGCTGGGCTTGCAGTTGCTCGAATTTCAATCCTGGTTCCCCGGTCGCGGAGGGGGCGCCCGGCCTGCCCTTTGCATCCACACTGATGATCAACGCGTCCTGGCGGGCCAAGTCGAGCGAAACGTACTGGCCGGGCTGGAAGAACCGTAGCTTGCGCACTTTTTCCGTGCTCACGCGGCTCGCGGTCAGGTTCGCCACGCAACCCGTAGGGAACTCCAGTCGCACGTTGGCGATGTCCACCCGAGGCGACAGGATGGGGATGCCAACCGCGTGCACTTCGCTCGGCCGCGTGCCGACAAAACTCAGAATGATGTCCAAATCGTGAATCATGATGTCAAAGACGACGTCCACATCCAGGCTGCGCCCGGAAAACCCTCCCAGCCGATGAACCTCAAAAAAAAGCGGCGTCGTCAGAATCCGCTGGGCCGCTACGACCGCCGGGTTGAAGCGTTCCGTGTGCCCTACCTGTAAGATGCGCTGGCGGGCCTCGGTGGTGGCAAGCAAAGCGTCCGCTTCGGCGAGCGAAGCGGCCATCGGTTTTTCCACCAGGATGTCTACACCCGCTTCCAGCAGCTCTCGCCCGACCTGCGCGTGCTCGCGCGTCGGCACGGCCACGCTCGCGGCTTCGACTGCACGCGCCAGTTCCGCTAGCGAACCAAACACCCGTGTGCCGTACTCGCGCGCGATTTCGCCGGCCCGGGCCTGATTCGTGTCGAAGAGTCCGACGAGCTCAGCCTCATCCAACCCGTGATAGACGCGGACGTGGTGGCGCCCAAACTCGCCCACCCCTACCACGCCCACGCGAACCTTCTCACTCATTCCAGTCTTCCGTTTCAGTTTTCTGTTCTCTTTAATCCTGCAGGGCGAAGGCAACGACGGCCAGACTCAGCGCATTCGCCTGCTCGATGAATTGTTCGCGCTCGAGCAAGAGCGTGCGGCCGGCGTCGAGCGCGAGCGCCGTCGCGCCCGCCCGCTTCATCACCGCCAGTGTCGGCAAGCCCACGACGGGGACGTCGAACCGCATATCCTGCTTTGGCTTGCTCACCTTGACCACTACCAGCCGTTGCCCACTGGCGAGTGCCGCGGCGCGCTCAATGGTGGCGTCGGTGCCTTCCATCGCCTCCACCGCCACGCAGGCGCGCTGGCTCACCACCACCGTCTGCCCGATATCCAGCGCCGCTAGATCCTGCGCCACGCGTCGTCCGTAGGCAATGTCAGCCGACTCTTCGGCATCAGGCGCCCGCGCCGTCAGCAGGCCCGGTTCGGGCAGCCACTCGCGCACAAACTCGGTTGAATCCACCACTTCAATCCCCAGGCTCTCAATCACGCGCGCGATGCTGCCAATCAGCGCATCGGTGGATTTCTGCGGCAGGCTCGCTAACAGCTGGCCCAACGCGGCATCGGGCGGAATCGAACTGAAGATTTTCGTGTGTTTGACCTGGCCGGCGAGCACGGCCTTGTTCACCTGCGCACTGCGGAGTATCCCCAGCGCCTTCTCCAGCTCGCCCAGGCTCACCCAGTGCACGGGCGCCCCGAGCTGCTCGATTTCCGGATAAGTCTCCTCGCGGATGCCGAGCACGAGCATCTCCACGCCCCGCCGCTGCGCCTGCTCGAGCACCCGCAGGGGAAACTCGCCATTGCCGGCAATCAGCGCGTAGCGGGCGGCGCTCACTTGATGACTCCGCGCTCTGAGGTCTCGATAAAGCGCACCAGCGCCTCAATGTCCTCGTTCTGGTCGAGCGTCTGGCGAATCTGTTCGAGCGCTTGGCTGGTGTTAAGCTTCGCCTGGGTGAGGAGTCGAAAGGCACTCTGCAGCCGCTCGACGCGCTCGTGCGCAAAGCCCCGCCGCTCCAGCCCGACTGTATTCACCCCGTACACTTTAGCTTCCCGCTCCCAGACGGTGCGCGAAAACGGCAACACATCCTGGGTCACCACGGTGTAGCCGCCGATGAAGCTGTGCCGCCCGATGCGGCAGAACTGATGGATCCCGCAGAAGGCGCCGACGATGGCGTGGTCTTCGATCACCACGTGCCCGGCCAGCGTGGCGCCGTTTCCGAGTATGATCGCGTCGCCGAGGATGCAGTCGTGGGCGATGTGGGCATACGCCATCACCAGGTTGCGGCTGCCGATGCGGGTCACCCCTCCGCCACCCGCGGTGCCGCGGTGCACGGTCGAGAACTCCCGGAAGCTGTTTTCCTCCCCGATGATGATTTCACTCCGTTCACCGTGAAACTTCAAGTCCTGGGGAATCAATCCCAGCGCTGCGTGCGGGAAGACGCGATTGCGCGCGCCCATTCGCAGCGGGCCCTCAACCACGGCGTGCACCCCAATGGTGCAGCCGGGGCCAATCTCCACCTCTGGCCCGATCACCGCGTACGGCCCCACCGACACATCCGGCGCCAACCGGGCCTCGGGGTGAATGATGGCGGTGGGGTGGCGGCTCATCCCGTCAATTCCGTCCTAGCGAGGTTTGCCGGCCGAGGCAGGCTGGCCCCCGCGCTCCACGAGCTTGCACATCACCGTGGCTTCTGCGGCCACCTGGTCGCCCACCAGCGCCTTGCCGGCCATCTTGCAGACGTTGTTGCGCCAATAGACCATCTCCACTTCCAGCCGCAACTCGTCGCCGGGCAGCACCGGCCGGCGGAAGCGCGCCTCCTCGACCCCGGCGAAGTACATGAGCTTGGCATCGCGGTCTTTGACTTCCTTCATCAACATAAAACCACCGGCCTGGGCGATAGCTTCGATAATCAACACCCCGGGCATCACCGGATGCCCGGGAAAGTGCCCGGCAAAGAAGGGCTCGTCGGGGCGGACCTTTTTCACCGCCACCACCCGTTTTCGGGGCTCGAGTTCCAGCACTGCGTCCACGAGGAGGAAGGGCGCGCGGTGCGGAAGAATTTTCTGGATGGCCTCAGCGTCGAAGATCATCAGGTGCTGCGTCTCCCCGCGAGTCGTCCGATTATAGACGAATTGGCGGGGGCTCAGCTAGGATGGCTGGCTCGGTTTCCGTCCCATGGCGAAACCTACAACCAGCGAAGTCGGGCACATTCGGGCTTATCTCCGCGCACGCACACCGGCTCTGGTGCGGTTGCTCAAGCAGCTCGTCGAGAGAGAATCCCCCAGCCTCGACAAAGCCGCCGTGGACCGCCTGGGCCGCTACTTGGCGCGCGCGTGGCGGCGTCGCGGCGCGCGAGTGCGAGTCCTGCGGCAGCCCGAGCGCGGCAACCTATTCCGTGCCGAGCTGCGGCTCAATTCCGGGCACACGCGCGGCCAACTCCTTGTTCTCGGCCACCTCGACACGGTCTACGAGCGCGACACGCTCCGCCGGATGCCCTTTCGTTTGCGCGGCGGCCGTGCCTACGGCCCCGGCGCCTTCGATATGAAAAGCGGCATCGTCATCGGCCTGGCGGCCGTGGACACCCTGCGTGCGCTGCGCCTGGTTCCCCGGCGGAAACTCGTCTTCCTCTATTCGAGCGATGAAGAAATTGGGAGTGCGGCCAGTCGAGCCGTCGTCGAGCGAGAAGCGCGTCGTAGCCAGGCCGTATTGGTGCTCGAACCGGCGGCCCGCTCGGATGGCGCGCTCAAGACCGCACGCAAGGGCGTAGCCGAATACGAGCTCATCGTGCACGGCCGGGCGGCACACGCCGGACTCGATCCGGAGAAAGGCGTCAGCGCCACGCTGGAGCTAGCCCATCAGATTCCGCGCATCGCCCGACTGGCCGAGCCCCGGCGCGGGCTGACAGTGAACGTGGGCGTGATTGAAGGTGGCACGCGGACAAACGTTGTCGCAGCGCAAGCCCGTGCGCGGATTGATGTCCGCACCACGCAGCGCGCCGATGCCCGGCGCTTCGAGAAGCGCTTGTATGCCCTGCGGCCCGTCTTGCGCGGTGCCCGATTGGAGTTCCACCGGCGCTCGCTCCGGCCGCCGCTCGAACGCACCACCGGGGTGGTCCGGCTCTTCCGACAGGCACAGCAGGTGGCGCGCGAGCTAGGATTCAGCTTGAGTGAAACCTCAGTCGGCGGCGGCTCGGATGGGAACTTCACCGCCGCCCTCGGCATTCCCACGCTCGACGGCCTGGGCGGGGTCGGCGCGCACGCGCATTCATCCCAGGAGTACGTGCGCATCAGCTCGCTCGCTGAGCGCGCGGCCCTGCTGGCGGGCCTGCTCCTCAAGATATAGGAAGGCACGAATAAACTAACGAGGGTAGCGCCGGCGGAGTGAATCGAGCACGACCTCTTCGAGCTGCGCGGAATTCATTCGGTAAGCAGCCGTCAGCGCCGTGTCCAGACTGGCGCCGCGCGCAAGTTCCTCCAGCAGGCGGTTGATGCCGTTCATCCGGTAGAGGTCGAGCATGGTCTCGACCGCGGCCAGCGCCAGCGCATAGCCCGTGGCCACTTCCTCGAAGCTAGCCCCGTAAATCGAGGCTTCGATACCGGCCAGCGGCAGGCGCCCGCCTGCGGCCACGCGCTGGAGCAAGTCGGCGTCGCGGCTCGACCGCGCGCCTTCAAACCACTGCCCGAGGCCTTCGTGGAGCCAACGCGGCGCGCGGTTGCGGCTCTTTTCCTGGATGAAGGCATGGCTCAGCTCGTGCCGGAGGACGTCGCGCAGGCGCGGGGTCAGGCTGCTCAGACCTTGCGCCGGTACACGAATCTTGCCGTCGTGCACAGCATCGACCCAGATGGGTGCACCGGTGACGCTGGTGAAGGCCTCGTTCGTGTAGAGCAGGACGACGATGGGCTCGCGCGGCAAGTAGTTGAACTGGGAGGAGCAGTTGTCGAACTCGCGCTCGAGCGTATCGAACACCTCGCGCACCAGCCGCGGCGAAGCAGCAGCTTCGCCGCTGTAGCGCAGGGTGAAGCGGCGGCTCCCCGTCTCCTGGTAGCCGGTCGCGGCGCGAGCTTCCCGCTCGGCGCGCTCGAGCCAGTTCTGGAGCTCCGCGTCCGCCCGCAGCGCCAGGGCCTGCTTCCAGGCAGCAACGGCGAGCTCGAGCTTCTCCATCTCGTAGTGGATCAGGCCGCGGAGACGAAACACCTCGAAGGCCAGCGCGGGCTCGCGGGCAGCCCGCTCGAGCGCTTCGAGCGCGCGGGCATAGTCGCGCTGGGTGTAGTGCAGGCTGGCGAGGTGGAAGAGCAATCGCGGATGATTGGGAGCGAACACAAGGGCACGCTCCAGACTGGCCACGGCCCCGGCCGCGTTGCCCTCCGCAGAGAGATGTTGCGCGATCACTGCATGGGCGGCGGCGGCATTCAACTTGGCGCTCGCATCGCCCTGGCTTGCCTGATTCTCTAACTGCGCGACTCGTTCGCGGTTCACCTGCCCGTCGACAATCACATCGCCCGGGACACCCTCCTCCAGGGGAGCCACCGCCAGAGGTAGCTTCTCCACCAGCCGGGGCGACGTCAGCGGTGCATCACCCCGCTCGATGCGCTCCACCAGTCGCTTCGGGACGCTCAAGCGGCCCGCTTCGCTTTCCCAATAAACGCGGTCGCCGCGCTCCTCCACCGAGGCGGCTTCAATCCGCCGTCCGTTCTTCAGCACAATGACATCAGCGGCGAGCAGGGTGGGCAGCGCCAAGAGCCAGCACAGCGCCAGTCGGATGCCTGCGGGTGTCGAGACCACACGCGACTCCTGGGTGGCATCTATTCTAACAGAGGCTTCTGGTCGGCTTGCTTGCAGGCTGAACCGGTGGTTGCTAGAGTCGGGGCCATGGGCTGCCGCGGCCACGTTCGCATCTCATTCCTGATCGCGCTCGCGCTCACCGCACTCCTGCCCGCACTGGGACAGGCAGGCGAGGTGGAAAGCGGCTGGGCAGCCGAAGTCCGCGAGCTGGTGGAGCAGCTGCACCGGGTGAGCCTCGATCCCGACGCCGCCTATCGCGTCGAGGAGCTCTACCTGCGCCGCGATGCCCTGCGCCTGGAGCTTACCCACGGCATGTTGGTTTTCCTTCAGCCAGTGGTAGGGCAAGTAACAGGGGCGGTATTTGTCGGCGAGGGTCGGATTCTGGTGATGCCGCCGGCGCAGAGCGAACGCCAGCAACTGGCTCGCTTCACCGGTTCACCCATCCTGGCGGAGGCATTCTCGAGCGCCTACTTTCGCTTTACCGATGCCACCGAGGCCGAGTGGCGCGCACAGATCGAAGCCGGGCGCGGCTCGGCTACGCAGGCGTCAGATGTTCTGGCGCAGTGGAACGGGCTCGTGCAGGCCTTCAATCCCGCTCATTCGCTGCGCGTGCTGGTCGACCTGACGAGCCAGCAGCCGAAACCCTATTTCTCCGCCGTGCTGACCAGCCGGCGGCTTGGCCAGTTTGAAGCCTTCCTGGACGAGCGCCGGGAAGAGGAAGTCCTGCTCGGGCAAGCCGGTTGGAAGCAAGAACGCCCTTATTACGACATCTGGTGCTCCTTCCCCCGGGAGGCGCCCGGCCGGACATCCGAGCGAACAGCCCATCAGGTCGACGCTTATCGCATCGAGACCACCATCCAGCATGACCACTCCCTGGAAGGTACCGCCAAAGTCCACTTCCAGGCCGGCACGCCGGGCGACCGGATGGTGCTATTTGACCTGTCGCGCTTCTTGCACGTGGAAGAAGTGACCACGGAAGCCGACGAGCCTCTGCCTTTCTTCCAGAATGAAGCCCTTGAACCCGAACAGTTGCGGGCGCTGGGGAGCGATCAGGTCCTAGTTGTCCTTCCCGAACCGCTGGCACGCGGGCGCGTCTACACGCTGCGGCTTCGCTACCGCGGCCGGGTGATTTCGGAGCTTGGCAACGGCGTGCTCTATGTCGGGGCCCGCGGTATCTGGTACCCGACCTTGTCTCCCTCCGGGCCGGCACTGTTTGAGATGGAGTTCCGGTATCCACGCGCGCTGGCTCTGGTGGCGAGCGGACGCCACGTCGCCGACCGCGAAGAGGGGCCGTGGCGCGTGAGTCACTGGCGCAGCGAGGTGCCGATTCCGATGGCCGGGTTCAACCTCGGCGCCTACGAAACCCACGCCCGTGTACACCAGGGCGTTCCCCTCAGGGTCTACGCCAACCAACAATTGGAACCGGCGCTCGCGCAGCCGTTGACCCAGCCGCCGGTCGTACTGCCGCCGGAGGATCCGCTTTCACGGCGTTCTACCGGACTGTCCCGCCGTCCGCTTCCCGACTTGCTGTTGTCGCTGCCGCCGCCACTGCCTCCGCCGCGCCCGGCAGCCCTGATGGAAGAAGTGGCCGAGGAAGTGGCACAAGCACTCGACTTTTTCATCCCTCGCTTTGGGCCCTTTCCCTATCCGCAACTCAACGTCTCGCAGATTCCCGGCCGGTTCGGCCAGGGCTATCCCGGCTTGCTCTATCTGTCCACCTTCACCTTCCTCCGCGGGGCCGAGCAGACGCGTCTGGGACTGAGCGAGCGCTCGCGCGAACATTTTTCAGGGCTTGTGCCCATCCATGAAACCGCGCATCAGTGGTGGGGCAAT
>JACQTG010000036.1 GCA_016210895.1 Acidobacteriota bacterium | reverse complement strand
TCTGGGCACGAGTGTGGCGCTCGCGGCCGTCCTCGTGGGGCTGGCCGGCCTGACCCTGCTCTACGCCGCCCCGACCGAAGAGGACCTAGCCAAGGTCAAAATCGGGATGACCAAGCCCGAGGTCATCGACATCATGGGCAAGCCCAACGCCGAGCGCCGGGAAGAGACCGACGGCTTGTGCAGCGTGTTCGTCTACAAGTCGGTGGGGCGCTACCGGCTGGTCAATACCTGGTTTGACTGCGACGACAAGGTACGCGCCATCGACCGCGCGCGCTAGGCGCGTTGCGGCCCCTCCCTGCCTGTGCTACCCTAGGAAGCTGATTACGGGGATTGTTCCGCCGGCGTCCCGGCGCGAAGGTGCACGATGTCCGGGCATTCCAAGTGGGCCACCATCAAGCATAGGAAGGCGCAGACCGACGCCCGGCGTGGCCACCTCTTTACCCGCCTGATCAAGGAAATTACGGTAGCGGCGCGCGTGGGCGGCGGTGATCCGGACGCCAATCCGCGGCTGCGCAAGGCCATTGCCGCGGCCAAGGCCGAGAACATGCCCGCCGACAACATCGAGCGCGCCCTCCAGCGCGGCACCGGGCAACTGCCCGGCTCTTCGATCGAGGAAGCGGTGCTCGAAGGGTACGGCCCGGGCGGCGTGGCCATCCTGATCGAAATCGCCACTGACAACCGCAACCGCACCGTGAACGAGCTCCGGCACATCTTTTCCAAATTCGGCGGCAACCTGGGCGAGAGTGGCTGCGTGGCCTGGATGTTCCACAAAAAGGGCCACCTGACGCTGCCGAAGGAAAAAGTGGACGAGGACACGCTGCTCGGGATTGTGCTCGACGCGGGCGCCGAAGATCTGCGCGACGACGGCACCAACTGGGAAATCCTGACTCTGGCCGACAGCCTGGACACGGTCAAGGAGGCGCTGGAGAAACACCAGCTGACGCCCACGACCGCCGAGGTCACGATGCTCCCCCAGAGCACGGTGCGGGTGGAGGGCGGCACCGCACAGCAGTTGCTCCGCCTGCTCGAAGCCGTCGAAGAACAGGAAGACACGCAGCACGTCTACTCGAACTTTGACATGCCGGAGCAAATCCTGCAGGAGGCGATGGCCACCTCCGAGTCCTCCGGCTAGTGCCGTTCCAACTTTATGGCCTAGCGGGAAACGAAAGCGCATTTGTATGGTATTCCAGGTGAATTCAATCGAACTTAGCTAGAAGAACTTGGAACGGCACTAGTCTCCCAACGCATTCGATTCCGATGGAGCCCCGGCCAGCGCGCTCGGGCATTCGCTCAAGGCCACGGTGAGAGGGAACGAAACCAGGCGGCGCAGAGGCGAAACCCGCGATAACGTCCGCGTGCTCGGCATCGACTGCGGCACCACCCGCACCGGCTACGGCGTGGTGGAAAGCCGCGGCCCGGCCTGCCGGGCGCTCAGCTTCGGCGTGATTCGCGCCTCAGCGCGACAGACCCTGGCCCAACGCCTGAAGCACATTCACCGCGAACTGGAGAAACTCATCCGGCGCTTCGACCCGGATGCGGTGGCGGTGGAGGAAGTGTTCCAAGCCTTCAACGTGAAGAGCGCGATGCAGTTGAATCAAGTGCGCGGGGTGGTGTTGCTGGCGGCGGCGCGGGCCCAGCGGCCGGTGCGGGAGTATTCGGCGCTGGTGGTGAAGAAGAGCGTGGTCGGCTATGGCCGGGCAGAAAAGCACCAGGTCCAGCACATGGTGCAGCGGCTGCTGGCGCTCCCGGAGCCGCCGGAACCCGCCGATGCCTCCGACGCCCTGGCCGTGGCCCTCTGCCATCTTCACCACGAGCGTGCGTTGCGCCCTCCAACTCCAACGAGTTTCTGATGCGCATCCGATCAGCCGCCCTTTCGCTCCTTCTGCTGGGCCTCGTGGCTCTGCCGGCCCAGACGGCCGAACCCGAGGGTGCGCGGTTCACCTTCGTCAAGATCTTCCCCAGAAGCCTGCCCGAATACACCGCCCTGACCCTGGGCGAGGACGGCCAGGCCAACTACGACGGCCGGGCGCTGGCCGAGCCGCCGCACCCAGAGACATTCCGGCTGCCGGCCGAGGTCGCCACCCGCGTGTTCACGCTGGTGAGGGAACTGAACTATTTCCAGGGGCTCCAACTCGACACCGGGCGCAAGGTCGCCAATCTGGGCGAGAAGACCTTCCGCTATGAGAAGGGTCGCCAGCGGGCGGAGGTGCGGTTCAACTACACCGAGAATGCGGCGGCGGCGTCCCTACAGGAGCTGTGCGAAAAAATCGCCCGCGGACGCTTCCACATCGCCCAACTCACCTTCAAGCTCAAGTACGACCGCCTGGGCGTGCTCGGGGCACTGCGCGACTTTGAACAGCAGTTCAACCAGGGCGACTTTGTCTCTCCCGACCAGTTCATCCCGGTGCTGACGCAGATCGCCCAGGATGCGCGCCTGGTGCGACTGGCGCAGAGCCGCGCGCAGCGGCTGCTCGAGCGCATTCGCGGCGCCCCGGCACAAATTCTCTTCGAGCAGGCGAACGAATTCGAGGGCTGGTACATCGCCATCCGCCTGCGCGAGGACGGCCAGGCCAGCTATGAGCGTCGCCGGCTGGACCAGCCGAGCGCCTGGCATCCGCTGCGCATTTCGGAGAGCCTGCACGCACGGGCCTTTGCCCTGTTACAGGAGGCCAACTACCTGCGTGACGTCCGCGCCTACCGCGAGCCGAACAAGGCCGCGAGCGGCGTCCGCCTCACCTACGAGGCTGGGACGGAATATAACCAAGTGGCCTTCAGCACGCCGCCGGCGCCGAGCCTGGGAGCCCTCGCCCGGCTTTTCGCACAGCTTTTGATCCAGATGGATTTCCGGCAGCGGCTCGAACAGGCGCTCGGGCCGGAGCCGATCGAGCTGCCGCTGGTGTTGCGCGACCTGGAGGACGCACTCGACCAGAAGGCGCTGGCCGAGCCGGCTGAATTTGTTCCCCTGCTGGAGAAGGTGGCGCAGGGCGGAAACTTTTTTGAGGAAGAGCAGGCCCTGGCGCGGAAAATCCTAGACAAGATTCGCCCCACCCCCTAGAATCGAGGCAGGACAACAGCAGCCGACATTCGCGCATCGCACCTAGTGGCGGCGGAAGCTTCCGCGACGGGGTGAGGTATGAAGAAGGCGGGCCGTCTCCTCTCCTGCGTAGTATTGTGCAGCCTGGTCATCTTGACTCTTCCCCTCTGGCTCGAGGCCTATAGCTACGTCCGCGTCGTGCGCCTGAGCCTGGTGGACGGAGGCGTCTACGTGGAGCAACCCGGCTCTTCCGCGCGCGAGCGGGGGCTGGTCAACCTGCCAGTCGTCCACGATGCCGTCCTGGCCACCACCGATGGCTTTGCCGAAGTAGAGTTCGAAAGCGGGGCCTACGCCCGGCTGGCCGCGGGCAGCCGGCTCCACTTCAAAGAGCTGGGCTTGCTGGATAACGGCGGCCGCGTAACTGTGCTCGTGCTCGAAGAAGGCACGGCCAGCTTCAACGCCCAGCGCCGCGGCGACGACATCTTTCGCGTGCTTACCCCTGACTTCGAAGTGAGCGTGCCAAAGCGCGCCCGCTTCCGCATTGACCTGACCGCCGACGGCGCCCGCTTGCGTGTCTTCTCCGGTGAAGTGAACCTCGAGAGCCCGGCCGGCTCCCTCCGTGTGACCAAGGGCAAGATGGTGGAATGGAACTCGACCACACAGAACTATGCCCTGGCGCGCAATCCCGCCCGCGATGGCTGGGATGACTGGAACGAGGAGCGCGACGACGCCGTCCAAGTCAGCGCCCCAGGTGCCGTTCCCGCCAACCTGCGCTACGGCGTGTTCGACCTCGCCCACTACGGCGGCTGGACGCACCTGCCGGGTTTCGGTTCGGTGTGGCAGCCGTGGGTGGCGGCCGGCTGGATACCGTTCAGCTACGGCCGCTGGGGCTGGTATCCGCAGTTCGGGTGGACGTGGATTTCGTTTGAGCCCTGGGGGTGGCTGCCCTACCACTACGGCAGTTGGTACTACGACCCGTTCCTGGGCTGGGTGTGGGTGCCGGATTACTTCTCCGCCTGGTCGGCGGCGCGCTGCAGCTGGTTCCGCCAGCCGGGTTGGATCGGCTGGGCGCCGCTCGCCCCGCAGCGCGTCTCGGGAGGACAGATCCAGACCACGGGCACACAGACTCCAACCGGCGGGGTGGGGGTAACCGAAGGTGGCTTTGGCCGCGGCGAAGTGCCGCGGCTGGCGCAGGAAGTGGCGGAGCGCACTGACAGGCAGTGGCAGCTTATCTCCGGGCCATCGGAAGAAGCAACGCGCTCGTTCCAGCGTACTCGGGCGATGGAGCGGCTGCAGGAGCGTCTGGAAGCGGCGCCGGCCGCCACGATTCGGGGC
>JACQTG010000001.1 GCA_016210895.1 Acidobacteriota bacterium | reverse complement strand
CTGCGACGGGATGCGGCGGCTCAGCTGGCTTCCTACCACCGCCACCACCAGCAGTCCGAGCAGAACTAGGGCGACGACTCTTAAACGTTTCCTGGTCATGGTAAACCTCCCCATGAGGTAAGCTTCATCTTAACTGCCGGCACAACCGCCAGGCAACCGCGGCCCCTTTGCTGGTTTCCTACTCCCATCGGCGCTAGAATGGAGGCACTCTTGGGGGAGGGCTGCTGATGAAAGCATACGTTCTCGTCAATGTCCGCGCCGGCAAGGCTCGGGACGTAGTCAAGAAAATCCACGGGATCTCGGCGGCGAAAGAGGTGCACCCCTGCTGGGGGCGCCCCGACGTCTTCACGTTCGTGGAGGTAAAGGACGAACGCACCCTGGCTGATACCGTGCTGGCCCAAATCCAGGCCATCGACGGGGTGGAATCCACTGACACCCACATCGTGATCGAGTAGGGCGCGACTATTTCTGTACCCAATACTGCTCTTCCCGGAGCGACTCTTTCGGGAAGCCGCGCCGCTGCAAGATGCCTTTGGCGTTCTCGATCATCTGCGGGTGGCCGCAGAGGTAGCCCGTGGTATTGTCAGCTGTCAGTTCGAACTGGTCGGTGTACTTCCGGAGAATGTCCTCGCACCGGCCCACTTCGCCCTGCCAGCTCGCGTCTTCCCAGGGACGGCTGATGGTGGGGATGTAGGTGAACCAGGGCGCCTCGGCCGCAACCTTTTCCATTTCCTCGCGATAGCCGAACTCCCAGGAGCGGCTGGCGCCTTGCAGCAAGAAGAGCTGGAACCCTTCCGGGAACTTCCCGTCCTTCCAATCGCGTTGGAGCGTCCGTACCATGCTGCAGTAAGGCGCAACGCCGGTGACCGTCGCCACCAGCAGGTGTTTCTTGCGGCCGCTCTTGTGGTCGAGGGTGAACCGCCCCTTGGCGACTTTGCGCAGCACCAACTCGGCGCCCACCTGCAACTTGTGCAGGCGCGGCGTCAACTCGCCTTCGGGAACCAGCTCAATGAAAAACTCCAGCGTGTCTTCGTAGGGCGAGGAAACAATTGAGTAGGGCCGCTCGACCACTTTGGCATCTTCCACCACGCCAAAGGTGGCGTACTGCCCGGGCTGAAAGCTGAGCTTGTGCTCGCTCTTCAGGCGCACCAGCCAAAGGTCATGCGAGAGGTCTCGCCGCTCGCTGATCACTGCTTTCGCAAACTTCTCGCTGACTTCCGCCATAGGCGACTTGTCCTCCGGGGTCTTAGACTCGCTGACTACTCTGGGCCTGAGCGTTCATCCGGGGCTCGCGCGCGGCCAGCAGGCCCGGAGCGCTACCCTGTATAAGCGCCATCAGCGCAGCCCATTTCCTCACAGGCCGAGAAGGCGTTCCAAACGGGCGCGATCGAAGCCAATCACCACTTTGTCGTCCACTACGATCGTGGGCGTGGCCCGGCTCTGGTAGGTTTCGACTAGCTCCTGCAGCGCTTCTGGGTCCTGGGTGATGTCCTTTTCCTCCAACTCAACTTCCTGAGACGAAAGAAACTCCTTCGCCGTACGACACGCGGCTCAACCGGGCTGCGTAAAGAGCAGAACGTGCTTGCGCATCTTTCCTTCTCAAGCATTCAGCAGAAACTTTCCTCATACCATAAAAGCACATCCAGACCAAGCCAGTTTGCGGCACCCGGGGCGGCTTGCACACACACCTTGCCTAATTGAGCCGCAATCGGCACAATGGGGAAGATTCCGGGGAGGGCGCGTGGGGTATCGTGGTTGTCAAGAAGGTTCTCCTGGCCGAGGATGAAGCCGACATTCGCCGCCTGGCCCAGATGAGCCTCGGCCGCGGCGGAGAGTGGGAGATTCTTGTGGCCCAGGATGGGGAGGAATGTGTGGCCCTGGCCCGGCGAGCACGCCCAGACGTTATCCTGCTCGACGCCATGATGCCGCGGCTCGACGGCTTCCAAGCCTGCCAGCAGCTCAAGGCCGACCCCACCACCTCCACGATTCCGATCATTTTTCTCACCGCCAGTGCCCAGGAACACGAGATCCAGCGCGGCTTGGCACTGGGGGCCATCGGCTACCTGACTAAGCCGTTTGACCCGCTCGAGCTGCGCCGGCAAGTACTCGACCTGTTGCAGCAGGCGGGGCTCGAACCTGATGTGCGTGCCTAGTCGGCACCAGAGATTCGTCCCACAATGACCCTCCAGGCCTCCAAGGGGACGCACCCGGCATCGCTGGCAGAGGACATGGACGCCCTGCGTGCCCTGCTCGACTCCGCCGTCGACGCCATTTTCGTTGTTGATCCCGAGGGGCGCGTGACCTTTGCCAATCGCAGCCTCGGCCAACTCATTGCCCTCTCTCCCGAAAGCTTGCTGGGCAAACCGCTCGAGGAGTTGATTGAAGCCATGGGCGGGGCCATCGCGGACCCCGAGTCTCTTCGCGGGCAGTGGGGCGAGCTGGTCAAGGCCCCGGCCGAGGAGGTTGTGGTTCGAAGGCTGGAGTATCGAACCGACAAGCGCCACTACCTGAAGGAGACGAGCTTTCCCCTGCGCCGGCGCGACGGCACGGTCCTGGGTCGAGTGTTTGTCCTCCACGACATCACGCGCGAACAGGAGCTCAACCAGATGAAAAACGAGTTCCTGTCCATCGCCTCCCACGAGCTGCGTACACCCATGACCTCGATCAAGGGCTCACTCGACTTGTTGCTGGGCGGATTTGCCGGTGAGCTGAGCGGCGAGACGCGCGAGCTGCTCGAAATCGCGCAGAGCGGCTGCGAGCGCCTGATCCGGCTGATTAACGACATTCTCGATCTCTCCAAGATCGAAGCCGGTCGGATGCAACTGAAGCTCCAGCCGATGAGCCTGTTTGATTCCGTACAGCGCAGTGCACGTACCATCAAGACCTATGCCGACGGGTTCAATGTCACCGTGGAAATCGACTGCCCGGAGGCGCTGCCCGAGGTCTGGGGCGATCGCGACCGCCTTGACCAGGTAGTCACCAACCTGCTCGGCAATGCGGTCAAGTTTTCCCCTCCGGGCGGCACCATCACGGTGGCGTTGCGGGCGTATCCCGACGTGGTTCAATGCGCGGTCATCGACCGCGGACCCGGCATCCCGGCTGACGAACTGGGTCGCATTTTCGCCAAGTTCCACCAGTCGGAGGGCGCTAGGCGGAAAGGCGGCACGGGTCTGGGCCTGGCCATCGCCCAGGCACTCGTTCAACAGCACAAAGGGAAAATCTGGGTGGAGAGTAAGCTCGGTGAAGGCAGCCACTTTTTCTTTCAGATTCCGCGCGCGCCTGCTAACAACGCCACCTAGTTTTCTCTCTGCATACGCTAAGGGAAAGGCTGAGTGTCCGAGGCTCACCCGGCAGGGACAGGCGAGAGGGACTGTCTCCGGATAGGCTACTCGTAGGCGAGAGCGGCCACGGGGTCGGCGCTAGCGGCCCGCACCGCCGGATAGACTGAGCCTATGAGACACCCCACCAGGGCGAGCGCGAGCGCCTGCAACAACCACTCGGGGGTAATCACGATGTTCAGGGTCGGCCGCAGCGATGTGACAATGGCCTTCACGACATAGGTGCTGCCGATTCCGACCCCCAGTCCGAGAAAGGCAATCACCACGCTTTCGCGCAGCAACAGCGCGGCCACATTCCAGCGCGAGGCGCCCAGGGCCTTCAGAATGCCAATCTCGTGCGTGCGCTCCAGCACTACGGTGTACATGCTGAGGAGAATCACCAGGAAGGTAATCACGAGCCCTACCAGGATTACGGCGCGGGTGAAGGGGCGCACTTCCGGCAGATTGCTCGAGACCATCAGCGAAAGATACTCCTCCATCGGTCGCACCTGATGGCGCGGCAGCAGCCGCACGACCCGCTGGCGTACCGGCTCGATCTGGCCGTTCGTCTGCACCCAGAACATCGAGACACGATTCTCCACCCCGAGCAACTCCTGCGCTGTCTTGAGGGGAATGAAGTAGCGCGCCCCGCGTCCGTGCTCGGCAATGCCGACGATGCGAAAGTCAGTGTTCAGCAAGCGGAGGGTATCGCCGACCTTGAAGTTCAGCGAGTGGGCCTTTACGTCGTCAATGATCACATCGAAAGGCTGCTGGAAGGGTCCCCCGGCGTGAAAGAGGAAGCCGCTCCCGAGGGCGTTGTAGCTGTCGAAGTCGATTCCATAAATCAGACTGATGCCTTCCGTGTTCACCACCGCCACCACCGGCGACACGACCTGGACGCCGTCCAGCCGGGCCAACTGCGCCGCCTGGCGTTCCGGGAGCACAGCGCTCGAAAAGGCCAGAAAAGGCGAGGCATTGGGCGGCTGGATGAGCAGGTCGGCTCCGATTCCCCGCACGCGTTCGTTCCACTCCTCGACGATGCCGGTGGTCAACCCCATCAGAAACAAGAGCAGAAAGACCTGGAGCGCCACCGCGGCCACACTCAGCGTGGTGCGGACCGGCCGCGCTTTCAGGTTGGCCCAAATCAGCTCTTGCATCTGAAACCTGTCTTTTCGCGTCCGCGCGAACAGTGCGAAACCTGCTACTCTAGCATCTGGTTGATTTGATGGTCAACGCAGGCTTACGCTTTTCGCTGGCCAAGTGGCACCCCGCTCACTATGATGAATTTGCCCCCGCGGGCGGTTACCTGGCGCAGCCGGAAAACACTCGGCCGGGCGCAACGATTGGGCCAGTCGCGTCGATGAACTCCAGCAGGTCGGCTTCAGCGGGCCAGGGTATGCGTTCCGGCATATTGGTTACCGGCATCGCCGGCAACCTGGGGCGGCGGCTGGCACCGTTTCTGCGCGACTCGCCTTTGCTCGGCGTGGACCTTGTCTGCCCGACCCTCGACCATCCCTGCACGCAGTTCTGCCAACTGGACATCTCGCAGCCCGAAGCCCCGGCAGTCCTGACCCAGCTCATCGAGGAACACAACATCCGAAGAGTGATTCATCTAGCCTTCGTGCTTGACCCAGTGCGCACGGGCGCGCGGGAGGAGCCGCGGCAGTGGGAGATCAACGTTCAGGGCACGCGCCACGTGCTCGAGACCATCCAGCGGGCAAATCAGAAGAAGTTGCAGGTCGAGCTCTTCATCTACCTCTCGAGTGTCACGGCGTACGGGTCGAATCTCTCCCGGGCGGTG
>JACQTG010000034.1 GCA_016210895.1 Acidobacteriota bacterium | reverse complement strand
TTGGTCACTTCGAACTCTACAGCCTGCCCTTCCTCCAGCGAACGATAGCCCGACTCCTGGATGGCGGAGTAGTGGACGAAGACATCCTCGCCCGTCTGCCGCCGGATGAAGCCGTAGCCCTTGCTGGAGTTAAACCATTTCACGGTTCCTTGTTCTTTACTCAACTGCGTTGCTCCTTTGTTCGTTGATGCTATTTGCTGCTCGTACCGCCTCTGACCGGGGCCCATAAAAAAACGCCGCAAACCGTTTGGGCCTGCGGCTTCGTTTGAACCCGTCAAACTGCGACTACAAGACCAACAAACGCACGGCTACCGTACCACAATCCTGCCTCCTTGTCCAGCCCCGCGTGGGCTCCTTGCGCGGAGGGGGCCAGCAGCGAAGCCGGAGTGGGGGAGCGGCGGGATGGCTTTCTGCGCCCGGTCGAGGCTCGTTCTTCCCCTGCGGTTTTTGCGGATTCTGCTGTTTTCCCGGCTGCGTTTTGGTCCGGTTTTTGCGCCCCCCGAAAAAAACGTCCGCAAAAACCGCAAAAACCGCAAAAACCGTAGACACCGGCCCCGCCCCTCTGCTACCCCAACCCCTGCGCCCGCCTTCGGGCTGGCTGACGCCGATGACCGATTACCAAGCCAACTTTCTCCGCCGCCTCGTGCCCGCCGTGCTCGCCTGGCAGCAGCGCGCCGGACTCCCCGCTTCGGTCGTACTCGCCCAGGCAATTCTCGAATCCGACTGGGGCCGCTCCGCGCTCGCCCGCCGCAACCGCAACCTCTTCGGCATCAAGGCCCACGCTCGCGGTGACGGAGCTGCGCTCTACACCACCACGGAGTACGCTGCCGGCCGCGCCCGGCGCGTCCGTGCCCGCTTTGCCCACTACCCGAGCTACGACGCCTGCCTCGACGCTTACGCCCGCTTGCTCGCCCGGCCCCGCTACCAGCGCGCCCGCGCCGTGGCCGCAAATCCTTTCGCCTTCGCCGCCGAGCTCCAACGCTGCGGCTACTCGACCGACCCCCGCTACGCCCGCAAGCTCACGCTCCTCATCCGCCGCTACCAGCTCACCCAGTACGATTCACCCGCCGAAGCTTCAACGAAGGCGGGCCTCTCCCGACCAGTCGTCACCAACGAGGATCTGCCCGCCGCCGACCTCCACTCCACCTAGCTTTTCCCGGAGATTGCCGCTATGAAGATTCTCTCTTCTCGCCTTGGCACCCGCGCCGGTCGTGGCGCACTGGTTCTGCTGCTTGCCTCTGGCCTCTTGCTGGTCGCCTGCGACAACTTCGAGCGCAACGCCTACCGCACCCTAAAGGTCACCAAGGTCGAATACGAGCTTCTCCAGGAGCACGCCGCCCGCGCCTTCCTCCAAGGCCGCCTCACCCAGGAGCAGTGGGATCACTTTGCCGTCGCCGGCCATCGCTTCATCGCCGCCCACACCCTGGCCGCCGACCTGATGAGGGCCTACCAGCAAGTGCGGCAAGCGAAGGCGTCGGTTGTGCCCCCGCCCGGCCTGGACTCCCGGCAGCGCCTCGACGTCCTCGAAGCCCAGGTCGCGGCGGCGCTCGCCGAGCTGCCCCGCCTGCTCGCCGACCTCCGCACCCTGCTCGACTCCTTCCAGTCGCAAAACTCCCAGTCCCCTCCGCCCCAGGCGGATGCGCCTCGGGCGCAAGGAGAGCCCTGATGGCCATCGCCACCAACAAGACAATCCTCAACTCCGCCCCCGTGAGCGAAGGCCAGTGGGAGCTGGTCCAGGCCCTGGCCGTCCCTTTCACGGTTTCGGTCTCCGGATTTGCCTCGGGCGATGTCGCCCAGGTCTGGGTCTCGAACCTTTCCAGCCAGCCTCCGCTCGCCCCGCCGGCGGTCGGCGACGGCACCTTCAAGCTCGGCGATGACATCACCGCGGACACCGCCGTGGTAGTCGGCGAGACCTGGCGCTGGCTGCGCGTGCGCAAGTCTGCTGCCGGCGGCTCGCCCGCCACCACCAAGGCCGAACTCCAGGCCGTCATGTACGCCGCTTTGTAGGAGTGTCGCCAGTGAAAGCACGGATCCTTCTTTCTCACCCCGAGCGAAGTCGAAGGGTCTGCTTTTCTCTTCGCCTCTTCTGCGTCCTGCTTGCCCTGAGCGTAGTCGAAGGGTGCTTCTTTTGCCTCCCCGCCTCCTCCCAGGTTCGCCGCTTCGGCCAGGTGCCTCGCACCTGCACGTCGCCCGACCTCTTCGCCAAGTACGACACCTCGAGCGGCACCTGGAAGTGCGACCCCGGGCCTTCCACCACCCCGCACAACCTGCTCAGCGCCACCCACCCCGACACCCAGGCCGCCTCCCCGCCTGCCGCCGGCGACCTCATCTATGGCGACGCCTCTTTGTGGAAGCGCTTGCCCCGCGGGGCCGACGGCCAGTGCCTGACCTCCTCCCCCACCACCATCCAGTGGGGCTCCTGCGCGGCTGGAGGCGGCGACAACATCAGCGTGAATGGCACGGCGGCCACCGACGCCGATTTTGATGACGCCACCCCGGCGGCCCCGGCGAACTCGCTCAACGTCCGCTGGCAGAAGGACGCCCTTTCCCCCAACAACATCTCGGCCAATCTGCCCTACGCCTCGCCTCTCGGTGTCACTAGCGGAAACCTGACCGTGACCGGCATCGTCGGGCCTGCGCTCGGCGGGACAGGCGCGAACAACACGCCCACGGCGGGACGCTACCTGCGCGGGGACGGCGCAAACTTCGTTACCTCATCGGTGGCTGCTGGCGGGGCGGGTTCCTGCACCAACCAAGTGGTTACGGCTACGAACGACAATGCTGTGCCTACCTGCGCGGACGTTACCGGGGCGATGATTGCCGCCGACACTATCGCCGCGGGGGACGTGGCCGCCGCGCTCGACACCCGCTCCCTCACCTACATCGCCGGGTGCGACAACTGCGCCGTCCTGGCCGATGCCGACGACCAGTTGACCTTCTGGCGCAACAACGTGGCGGCGATGACCATCACCGAGGTCTGGTGCGAGTCCGACGCCGGCTCGCCCCTCATCAACCTGCAGCGCGACGACGGCACCCCGGCCAACATCCTCTCCGCCAACTTGACCTGCTCCACCACCGGCGCCACCGGAAGCATTGACGCGGCGGAGGACAACCTGGCCGTCGGCGACAAACTCGACTTCGTGCTGGTCACCGCCGGCGGCACCGCCAAGCGCGTCACCGTCTCCGTGAAGGCCACCATTGACTAAACCGAGAAAACTTGCCCTGGCGCTGGCTGCCCTCTTGGGCGTGGCCCTCCTGTTGCGGGCCGACACCACGGGCATCATCCGCCCGGTCGGCGACGGCGGCACGGAGCAGTGGCAGAACAACGCCGGGACCTCCTGCGCCTCGGCCACCTGCTACACCGAAGTCAATGAGGCCAGCGGAGCCAATTGTTCGACCCTGCCGGGCGATTCGACCATCAACCACTCCACCACCACCAATGGTCAGGTGCAGACCTACGATCTGGATGAGTCTTCGATTCCCGATAATTCCACGGTCACCAGCGCCATCGTCCGTGTTTGCGCCCAGCGCGGCGGCACCCAGAACGCTAACGGCAACCTCAAGTTCGTCATCAACGGCTCCACCACAGCCTGCGCGAGCAACTTCACCTCGACCTCAACGTTCACCGACTTCAACTGCACGATTGACTTCGCCGACGACACCAAGACGGCCGCCGATGACTACGAGGTCGGGGTCGCGAACACCCAGGCCCGCGACCTGCACATCACCACCATCGCCGCCGAGATCACCTACACCCCGCCCGCCGGGGGGGCCAAGCGGCGCTCACAAACCATCACGGTTCGTCTGCCGCTCACCGTCCCGAGCGTGCGCCCGAGGCGCACCAGCCTTGGGCTGGAAAGTCGAGGGACCGTCCGCCTGCCACCGCATTCCTCGCCCGCCCGAATCGGGCAAGGAGGACCCTGATGCTCAAAGGCAAGAAGACCTACATCTTCGCCGGGCTGACCATCGGGGCGGCCGCCTGGCTGCTCTGGGCCGGCGCCCTTTCCCCGGAAGCCGCCATCCCGCTCATGGCCGGCGGCTTCATCGCCATCGGCTTCCGCAACGCCCTGGCCACCTACGCCGCCCAAATCCTGGCCGCCCTCATCGAGCCGCGCCGGTCGCGCCGGCCCGAAGACGGCGAGATCCGCTACCTCTGAGTTGGCTCGTCATCCCGGGCGAACCCGTACGGGGAAGGCGAGGGATCCGCTGTTTTCTGATTAAACGGAGGCTTCCCATGGCTCTCACCAAGCGCGACATCGTCACTTGGGCCGAGCTGCTCCAGCTTGTCGCCCGCCTGGCTCTGGCCGCCGTCGCTGCCCTGAAAGACGACGACCCGGTGGACTTCGACGCCGTCAAGATCACCGTCACGCCCGAAGAAGCCCTCCGCAAGGCCCGCGAGGAACAGCCGCCGGCACTTCCCTAGCCCCGCAATCGCCTTCGCTTGTCCTTCCGAGCGGAGCGAGGAATCTCTTGTGAACACAGAACCCTCCAGGCCGCCCAACCGCCGCTACCTCAAAGCCACTCTGGCCGGCGGCGCCGGGGGCCTGCTGGCCGTCCTGGTCGTCCTTCTCGAGCAGCGCCCCGAGCTCGCTGAGCTCCTCCTCGAGCGCGTCCTCATCGCCTGGGGACCGCAGTTCGTCATCGTCCTGCTGCTCTTCGCTTTCCTCTACCTGCTCGCCGACCGCTACGCTCCCCGGCTCATCGCCGCCCAGCGCGACACCGCTCTGGCCCTGCAAAACCTGGCCGGAGCCGTCCAGCAGATGGTCGCCCGCGATGACGCCTTCCAGCGCGAGCAGGACGTCTTGCTGAACCACGTCGCCCGCCGCGTCGAAGCCCTCTTCAAGCTCCTCGAATCCCACTTGTCCCGCTTGCCCCGAGCCAACGCGAGGGGAGCGAAGCCTGCCCTGAGCGCAGCCGAAGGGTCGAGGGGCCACCGCACCCTGAACGGCCGCCTGGCACGTCTATCCCGACGCGAAGCGAGGGGTTTATCCCGTCGGAGCGAAGCGCAGACCCCGAGCTCGTCGAGGGGAGCGAGGGTCAAAACCAACGCGAGGCGCCTCTCCCGTCGGAGCCCTGTGCAGCCCCCGAGTTCTTCGAGGGCAGCGGCGAGAACCGAGCCCAAGGACGCCCGAGCCAGGGCGCAGACCCACACCGCCCCTTCGCCCCCCGTCCCCGGCCCCGTTTTTAGCTCTTGACCGTGAGGGCTGCTTTCCCTATAATCCGCGTCTTTACCCGCCAGGGTCGGGGTTTCTAACCGGACAAGTGAGGGCAGGGGGCAGAGCTTAGCCAGTGGGCCCTGGAAAGGAAAGGAGAACCCTGTGCAACTGACTTTCTGGGGCGTGCGCGGCTCTGTACCCGCGCCGGAGCGCGACTCCTGGCGCTACGGCGGCAACACACCCTGCCTCGAGCTCCGCGACTCCGACGGGCAGATCTTCATCCTCGATGCCGGCACCGGCATCCGCGACCTCGGCCGGCGCCTGATGGCTGACTTCATTGTCCCCGGCCTGCAGGCTACCCTTTTCCTCACCCACTATCACTGGGACCACATCCAAGGCCTGCCCTTTTTCGAGCCGCTCTACTTCGCCGGCAACACCATCGCCATCTACGGGCCCCGGCCCCAGGCCGAGGCCCCCTCGAGCCTGGCCGGCGTCATCCACGTGCTCTTCCGCTCCCCGTTCTTTCCCGTGACGACCGCGAACTTGAAGGCCAGCTACCCCCTACAGGAGCTCGACTGGGGGAGTGACTTCACCCTGGGCTCCACCCGTATCCGCACCTGCCGCGTCAACCACCCCCAGGGCGCCCTGGCCTACCGCTTCGACAACCGCGGCGCCTCCGTCGTCTACGCCACCGACCACGAGCCCGGCAACCCCGAGCGCGACTTCGCCCTCCGCCAACTCGCCCGCGGCGCCGATCTCTTGATCAGCGACGCCCAGTACCGCCCCGAAGAGCTCGGCGCCCAGAAGGCCGGCTGGGGCCACGGCTCCTGGAAGGCCTCGGCCGAGCTCGCCCTGGCTGCCGAGGTCAAAAACCTCATCCTCTACCACCACGACCCCGTCCGCTCCGACCTCGAGCTTGACCAAATCCTACTCGACGCCCGCCAGATATTCCCCCATACTTGGGCCGCTGCCGAAGGCATGCGCCTCGACATCGCCCGCAAGCAGGTCCGCGTCGAAAACCGCAGCCAGCGCCTCAGCCAGCGCACCCCGGTCCACTGGCCCGCCCAGGTCGAAACCCGCGACGACGCTACCCTGGTCCGCGAGGAGGCCCGCCTGGAAAACCTCAGCGTCCAGGGCGCCTACTTCGTTAGCCCCCGCTCCTACGAGCTCCAGCAGCCTGTGGACCTCGCCGTGGCTGTCCACCCCAACGGCAACCGCGCTGCCCAGGGCAGGGACCTGGCCGAGCTCCGCCTGCGGGGCTACGTGGTCCGCACCGAGCCCCTTACCACCAACGGCGGCTGGGTCGGTGTCGGCGTCCTCTTTCCGGCCGCCCCCGGGACTCCGCCGGAGGCTGGCGCCAAGCCGCCTTCGCGGCCGGACTCCGATTAGCTACCTTTCACCCGCTACTTGGTACTTTGCTATGATGGGGCCGTTAGGAGGGATGCCATGCGCGCCTACGTGTTCGTCAACGTGAAAGCCGGCAAGACCAAGGAGGTCGCCGGCCGCCTCCGCGATCTCGCCGGTGTCACTGCCGCCGACGCCTGCTGGGGCACCCCCGACATCATTGTGGCCGTCAACGTCAAGACGGAGCGGGTTCTGAACGAGCTGGTGCTCAACCGCATCCAGAAAATCGCCGGGGTCGAGCACACCGATACCCACATCACCCTCGATTAGTCTTCTCCCGCTCCACCACCCCGGCCTGCCACTCCGCCTCCACGGCGTCGCGGTAGACCAGCCAGCGCCCGCCCACCTTCCGTCCCGCCAGCCGACCCTCCCCCAGCCAGCGATAGATGGTGTCGCGCGACTTGCCCAGCAGCCGCGCCGCCAGGGCCGCCGTTAAGAGCTCCCGCTTTTCTTCCGCTGCCAGCAAGGCTATCTCTTTCGCCATCGGGCCTGTTTCCTCTCCACGGGAATTGCCCTCTGGGACTCTTTTCTCGCGCTTGAAGCTCGGCACTTCGTGAATCACCGCCCGTACTCCGCACTCCATACCGCGTACCGGGGACTCACTCTGCCCCCCACTCTCCCGCCCGCGGGTCGAGCTCGTAGAACCAGCTCTCCCGCCGCTCTAGCCGGATGCCTGCCTGCCGCAGCCGCCGCTCCACCCGTAGGGTGCCGTTCGGCTCCTGGAGCAGGAACTGCCGCAGCGCCTCCCGGTCAAGCTCCGTCCGCAGCCGCAGGAACTGCTGCCCGGTTCGCCAGTGCGCCAGCGCCCGCAGAGCCGTGGCTTCGCTCCGCACCACCACGCGACGGGAAGCCCGGTAGCCCACCCGCCCGAACAGCAGCCGGCGCGACCGCCGCCCGTGCCCGTTCACCCGCTCGAGCTCCGGTCCCTGCCGCCGGCAGAACCGCTCCAGGGCCCGCTCCAGTCGCCGCTGTCGGGCCGCGAGCCGTTCGAGGGCAGCCACCGCCGACGCCTCCGCTCGGGCTATGGCGGCGGCGCGGCGCTGCTTTATGGCAGCCATCCGCAGCCCCAGCCGACCCAGCTCGGCCAAGACCGCATCGGCTCCGCCCCAACAGCTCACCCTCACACCCGCTCGTTCGGGCAGTTTTCCTTGTGTGCTCAAGAGAACCTTCCTTGTCTCGCCCCATGCCCGGGGTGGGCGGGCGGCCGGGCGGGGAAGAAGGAGCCGGGAGAAAAAAGAGCTTGCGTCGCTAGGCCGCCATGGGCTAAGATAAACATGAGCGGTGTACACT
>JACQTG010000043.1 GCA_016210895.1 Acidobacteriota bacterium | reverse complement strand
CTGGCTTTCCCTGAATATGATGACGGAAGCGAACGCCGGCTTCCGTGCCTTCCACTACGGCAGCAAACAGCAGCGCGAAGTGGACTTCGTGCTGCTTCGCCGTCGCCTGGCCGAAGGGGCTAGCTGGGGCGAGGAGCTGATTCGCGAGGTGGCCCCCTGGGTGCGAGCCCCGGGCAAGCAGCAGTCATGAGCGCGTCCAAGGTACGACTCGCCTTCGAGCACCGCGGTCAGGTGGTCCGTGTCAGCTTGGCGGCCCCCAAAGCCAACATTCTCGACCGAGCGATGATGGCTGACTTGACCGAAGCCCTCCAGCAAGTTGAAGCCCAGCTCGGCTTGAAGGCGATAGTAATCGGCGGCGAAGGTCCCAACTTCAGCTACGGAGCCAGTATCGAAGAACACCTCCCGGACCAGATCGCCGATACGCTCGCCGCGCTGCACGCTCTGTTGCGCCGCGTGACCGCGTTGCCCGCGCCCACCATCGCCGCCGTGCGTGGACAATGCCTGGGAGGCGGCTTCGAGTTAGTCTTGGCCTGTGATCTCATTCTGGCTGAGGACACCGCCCAGCTTGGATGCCCCGAAATCAAGCTGGCGGTGTTCCCACCGGCGGCCGCCGCGCTGTTGCCGGTCCGCATCGGCGCCAGTCCCGCGGCGCGACTGCTCCTGACCGGGATGAGTTGGACAGGTCTGGACGCGGCTGCTGCCGGGCTGGTGGCCCGAACGGCCCCCAGCGGTGCACTCGAGACCGTACTCAGCGAGTGGCTGGAAAAGGAGTTCCTGGTGCGTTCAGCCGCCGGTTTGCGGCATGCCGCAGCCGCCGCCCGGCGCACCATCAAGCGCGCCCTGGGCGAGGACCTTCCTGACCTTGAGCGGCAGTACCTGGATGAGTTGATGGCGGAAGCCGACGCCACCGAGGGCATCCGGGCATTCCTGGAGAAACGTCCCCCGCGCTGGAGTTGAAGGAGAGAAGTTGGAATGAGGCCAGGGCTGGCAAGACTCGTGCAGCGAGCCCAACAGTTGCACGACGACCTCGAACTGGCGACCGTGCGGGCTTGGAAGGCGGCTATTCGGGGACGCAAGGCGATCGGCTACATGCCCATCTACGTACCCCGCGAGTTGATTCACGCCGCGGGCATGCTGCCGGTGGGAATCCTGGGCGGAGGCGACCGGGTGGAAATCGTTCGCGGGGACGCCTACTTCCAAAGTTACATCTGCCACATCCCGCGCAGTACCATCGAGCTCGCCCTTTCCCATCGCCTGGATGTTCTCGACGGCATGCTGTTTCCCTCCATTTGTGACGTCATTCGCAACCTCTCCGGCATGTGGGAGTTGCTCTTCCCGGGTCGCTACGCCCGCTATGTGGATGTGCCGCAAAACTTCGACCCTCAAGTTGGCGGTGCCTACTGGCGGCGCGAGCTGGAGCAGTTACGGGAAGACCTCAACCGGCTGGGCGGTCAGCCTATACAGGATGGCCAGCTCCGCCACAGCATCGAGGTCTACAACGAGAATCGCCGCGCCGTCCGTGACCTCTACCAGGCTCGCAGCCGACAGCCTTGGGTCTATCCCACCGCTGAACTGTATCTGTTCCTGCGAGCAGGATATCTCTTGCCGCCAGAGGAGCACACCGCGCTCCTGCGGGACTACCTGCGCGAGGCGGCTCTGGAAGAGGACCGAGGCGAACAGGATCGCAGCCGGGTGGTACTGGTGGGCATGTTCTGCGAGCAGCCACCGCTGGGGCTGTTGCTGACCTTGGAGCGCAGCGGGTGCTGGGTTGTGGACGACGACCTGCTCTTGGGCCTGCGCTGGATCACCGGTGACATCCCGGTGGACGGGAATCCGTTGGAGAACCTCGCACTAGCCTTCCTCCAGCAGAGTGTTGCCACGGCCTCGCGCTACCAGCCGGAGGGTCGCCGGGGAGGTTGGCTGGTGGAAAGCGTTCGGCGCCACAAGGCCGAAGGCGTCATCTTCTGCGCGCCCAGCTTTTGCGACCCGGCGCTGCTTGAGCAGCCCTTGCTCACTGCCGCCCTCGAGCGCGAAGGTATCCCCCACACCCAGTTCAAGTACTCCGAAGACACGGGTCAGTTCGCCGTCATCCGGGAACAGGCGGGGACATTCTCCGACTCCATCCGTCTGTGGAGCGAGCTATGAGTGCACCAGCCCGCACGCGAACGCAGGGCAGCCAGGACGCAGCCCAGAAAGAACGCAGCATGCTGCTGCAAAAGCAAATGATCGGCGGCCACTATGAGGGCCTGGAACGGGCGGGTCAGGACAGGCGCAAGGTCGTTTATACCTTTGTCCCCGGCAATCTGACCGAACTCTTGCGCTCCTTTGACTTGCTCTCCAACCTGCCGGAAATCAACGCGCTGCAGTCAGGTATGCGACAGCTCTCGGGAGCCTACATTCAGGAGGCGGAAAAACTCGGCCACAGCGAAGATGTCTGCACGTACGTCAAGTGCGACATCGGCATGCTTAAAAAGGGCAACCTCGGACCCACGGGCAAGAAGCTTCCGCCGCCCGACCTGCTCCTGCTCTCTTATACCGGCTGCTTCACCTTCATGAAGTGGTTCGAGCTCTTGCGGCACGAGTACGGCTGCCCGGTGGCGATGCTCCACGTGCCGTACCAGTCCGATGGGCAGATCCACCCCCACCATCGCGCCTACATCGTCGAGCAGCTCCGCAGTGAGGTGATACCCAAACTTGAACAGGTGAGTGGCCGCCGCTACGACGAGGACCGGTTGAAGGAAAGCCTGGCGCTCTCTGCCCGCGCGGAGGACGACCTAGTTTGGGTACTCGAGAGCGCCAAGCACGTTCCCTCCCCCATCGACGCTTACTTCGGCGGCGTGTACTACATTGGCCCCATCTTCAGCGCGTTCCGCGGCACACCCGAGGGTGTGGAGTACTACCGCGCGCTGCGTGCGGAGGTGGAGGAACGCCTGCGGCAGAACCAAACTCCGATTACCCCGGAAGGGCCGATGAAGGAGGAACGCTACCGCCTCGTGGTGGAAGGACCGCCCAATTGGACGAGCTTCCGTGAGTTCTGGAAGATGTTCTACGACGAGGGCGCCGTCGTCGTGGCTAGCAGCTACACGAAGGTGGGTGGTCTCTACGACCGTGGCTTCCGGCATGATCCGGCACGCCCACTCGAAACCCTGGCCGAGTACTGCCTCGGCTGCTACACGAACCTTGGCTTGCCCTCGCGCGTGGGGTTGCTCGAAAGCTACATCCGCGAATACCACGCGGACGGCTTCCTCATCAACAGCGTCAAGAGCTGCAACTCTTTCAGCGTCGGCCAGCTGCTCATCCTCCGCCAGTTGGAGGAGCGTACGGGTGTCCCCGGAGGCTTCATCGAAAGCGACCTGGTTGACCCGCGCTATTTTTCCCCGGCCAATGTCAAGAATCGGATCGAAAGCTATCTCCAAATGTTGGAGCAAAAACGCAGCGCGCAGGTCGGCCGATGAGCTCCCTGAACCTCCACGTTGGAATTGACTTGGGTTCGACCACCACCAAGGCCGTGCTTCTGGACGAGGCAGAGAACGTAGTCGGACGGGGAATCACCAACAGCCGCAGCAACTACACCATTGCTTGCCGCGTGGCGCTAGAAGAAGGGTTCGTCCAAGCGCGCTTCACCCTCACCCGGGATGTTCTCGTTCATGACTCCGTTCTGGGCAACTGCGAAAAACAGTTTCTCCCGCCGCTGCTGCGGCAATTCCGTTTGCAGCAATACCTCGGGCAGCTCGAACGGCTGCGCGAAGCGCTGCACCGAGCCGCCGAGGCTCCGCGCCATGCCTCCCACCGTCGCGAACTGGACGAGCGGATTGACCTCCTCCTCGACGCCATGGTCGCGCAGGCTCCCGCCCTCTACAGCGAGCTCGCCACCCGCAAGAGTGACTTCTTCCGCGATCTCGCTGCCGCCGACTACATGCACTTGGCCGAGCGCTACAGCGATCCCAAAGGTATTCCCTTCGAGGCTTTGAGTGGCCTATTCGACACCGCCATTCTGAGTGTCGAGAACGCCTCCAACGAAGGTGCTTTCGAGCGTTACATCAACCCGGCCCTTGAGGCTACTCTCGCTTCGGCACCGGCCGGCTTGAAACCGCACGCGGCGCGGCTGCGAGAGGCGGTGGAGACGGCTCGCTCAATCGAATTGCCGGAAGTCGCTGCTGTCGGCACGGGTTACGGCCGGCAACGCTTGCCCTTCCCCAAGGAACAGATTCGCAGCGAAATCCTCTGTCATGGCCTGGGAGCCCACACGCTGTTTCCGCGCACCCACACTGTGCTCGACATCGGGGGACAGGACACCAAGGCGATTCAGGTGGACGCCAACGGGATTGTGACCAGCTTTCAGATGAACGACCGCTGTGCTGCCGGCTGTGGGCGGTACTTGGGGTACATCGCCGACGAAATGAATCTCGGCCTGCACGAGCTGGGCCCGCTGGCCCAGCAAAGCCGGTGCCGGGTCAAAATCAATAGCACCTGCACCGTTTTTGCCGGCGCGGAACTCCGCGAACGGCTCTCGCTGGGACAACGGCGCGAAGACATTCTGGCCGGTTTGCATCGTGCCATCGTTCTTCGCGCGATGTCGCTGTTGGCGCGCTCCGGGGGTGTGTCAGAGGAGTTCACTTTTACCGGTGGCGTGGCGCGTAACCCGGCAGCCGTAGGCGCGCTGCAGCAGCTGATAAAGGAGAACTACGGCGACCGTACGCTCAATGTTTCTCCCGATTCCATTTACACCGGGGCGTTGGGCGCAGCGCTGTTTGCGTTGCGCGGATGCCGCAAGCAGGCACGAACATGAGCCGATCGACACGAACGGCTGTCGCCCAGGAGCTGCTCACTGCCGGCGTGGACGTCGGCACCAGTTCGGTCAAGACCGCGATCCTGCGAATCACGGGCGACGACAGCGTCAAGATCCTCGCCGTGCGCGCTGACCGGATCCGCCGGCGCGAGCTGCGCAAGGTTATCCAGGAAGGCTACCAGGTCGCTCTGCAGGATGCGGGTG
>JACQTG010000038.1 GCA_016210895.1 Acidobacteriota bacterium | reverse complement strand
TCGTGGATGGTGGTGAGCTGGACAATCTCAAAGTCGCGCGAGCCGGCCGGCGTCTGCACTTTCACCGCGTCGCCTACGCGCTTGCCGAGCAGCGCCCGGCCGATGGGCGAGCTGGTCGAAATCAACCCCTGCGCGGCGTCGGCTTCCTCGGGCGTAACCAGCCGATAGCTGACCTCGGTCTCTTTCTGCGTGTCGTAAAGAACGACGCGCGAGCCGTAGCCCGCCGCATCGCGCGGAATCTTGTGCAGGTTGAGCAGCGACACCTCAGCCAGCCGCCGCTTGAGCTGCCCGAGCCGCGCCGCGACATAATCCTGGCGCTCCTTGGCGAATTTGTACTCGGCGTTCTCGTTCAGATCGCCGTGGGCGCGCGCCTTCATCAATTCTTTCGGCAGCTCGTGGTTCAGCTCGCGCTCGAGGGAGACGATCTCCGTTTCGAGTTTCTGACGGATTTTGCTGCCCAGATCGGCCATCGTGGGTTTCTCTCGCGGTGGCTCCGACGTAATAAGCTATTATAGCTCTGGGAACAAAAACCAGGCAATGCGGGGCCGCCACGCGACAGGGTGAAAAGTTTTGCGCTCGCTGAATGTTCGCAGCTTCTTCGCCTTGACCATACCGGCTGAAATCGCCTACAATGTTTTGTTGGCCCACCGCACGATGCCGGTCACGTTCAAAGTAGGCGAAAAAGTTGTTTACCCCAACCAAGGGGTTGGCGTGATCGAGCAGATCACCTTCGGCAGTTTGAACGGCAAACCGGAAAAGTTCTACCTGGTACACATTCTCGCCAATCGTCTCAAGGTGACCGTGCCGGTGTCGAACGCCGAGACCGTGGGTCTGCGGCGGATCATTCGCTCGGGCGAAGTGCCGCGGGTGCTAAGCGCTTTGCAGAACGGCCGCACCGACTCACCGCGCAACTGGAAGTTCCGCTTCAAGCAGAACTCGGAGAAGATGCGCACCGGCTCGCTCTACGAAGTGGCCGAAGTGCTGAAGAGCCTGCTGGCGCTGAGCCGCACCAAGGTGCTGTCGTTCCGCGAGCGCAAGATGCTCGGGCAGGCGCACAAGCTGCTCGTGCACGAGCTGGCGGTGGTGCGCAACGTTAGCGAAGCCACCGTCGAGCAGGCCTTGCAGAAAGTCCTGGCCAAGTCGAAGCTCCACCTGCCCGAACCCGCCGAGTCACTCTAGGAAGCCAGCCGCGCTCAGCTATCAGCGGTCAGCGATCAGCCTCCTGCTTCACACTTTTTGATTTTCGTATCCTCCCCCAACCGCCGCCGCCCGGCGTCGAAATGGAGATAATCGCGCCACGCGGAGCCACCCGCGTGCATTTACCCGGCAGGCGCTCGACGCGCCCCTCCACTATCAACCGGTTCTCCCCCACAGCACCGGGCGCGCCACCCGCCAAACCGTAGGGCGGGAACCGCCGCCGGTCGGAGAGGATGGCGAACTGGGCTTCCGTCAGCAGCTCTACCTCGCGGATGATGCCGTCGCCGCCGCGCCAGCGCCCCCGTCCGCCCGAGCCACGCCGGACAGCGTAGCGGCGCAGCCGCAGCGGGTAGAAGAGCTCCAACGCCTCAATCGGTGTGTTCAGCGAGTTGGTCATATGGTTGTGGGTGGCGTCGAGGCCGTCAGCGCCGGGCCGGGCGCCGACGCCGCCAGCCACGGTCTCATAGTAGGCGAAGGGTTCTCCGTTCGTCGCCAGCCCGCCGACGGTGAAGTTGTTCATCGTACCCTGGCTGGCGGCGGGGATGCGCCGGGGCAGCGCCCGGCTCAACGCCCTGAGCAGTACGTCCACGATGCGCTGCGAAGTTTCGACGTTGCCGGCTGCGACTGCGGCCGGCGGCTCGGCATCCACTACGCTTCGCGCTGGGGTGATGATTTCAAGCGGCCTCAAGATGCCCGCCGTCGCCGGCACTTCTTCCGGCACGAGACACCGGAAGACGTAGAACACGGCCGACACCGTAATTGCGCGCACGGCGTTGACGCTGCCGACGGTCTGCGGCGCCGAGCCGGTGAAGTCCACCGTGGCGCGGCCGGCGCGCACGCGAATGCGCACGCGAATGGGAAGGGGCGCGTCGGTGATGCCGTCGTCGTCAAGGAAGTCTTCGGCCGCATAGCTCCCCGGCGGAATCGTCCGCAGCGTGGCGGCCATCATGCGCGCCGAGTAGTCGAGGAGATGCCCCATATAGCTTTTCACTTCGCGCAACCCGTAGCGTGCGACGAGCTCCTGCAGGCGCCGCGCGCCCAGCCGGCAAGCAGCCACCTGTGCCGTCAGGTCGCCTTCGCGCTCGCGCGGCGTGCGCACGTTGGCCAGCACCAGCCCCAGCACGTCTCGGCGCAGCCGGCCGCGCTCGGCCAGCAAGACCGGTGGGATGCGGATGCCTTCCTGGTAGACGTCCCGCGCTAGGCCCATCGAGCCGGGCTGCGCACCGCCGACGTCGGCGTGGTGCGCCCGGCTGGCGACGTAAAAAATCGGTTGCTGGAGACTTGAGGCTCGATGCTGGATAAAGACGGGCATGACGAGGGTGATGTCGGGGAGATGCGTGCCGCCGGCGAAGGGGTCGTTGAGCATGGCGATGTCGCCCGGGGCAAGCGCGAGCCGCGCGAGGGCCGCGGCGACCGACATCGGCATCGAGCCCAGATGCACCGGCATGTGGTCGCCCATGGCGATGACCTGGCCGGCGGCGTCGAAGACGGCGCAGGAGTAGTCGCGCCGCTCCTTGATGTTGGGCGAGAAGGCCGTGCGGCGCAGCGCCGCCCCCATCTCTTCCGCCACCGCGTGGAAGAGATTCTTGAAAATCTCCAGCTTGACCGGATCGAAGCTCATTGCCCGGGCTCCAGCAGAAGGTTTTCGTAGGCATCGACGCGGGCGCGCCAGCCGGGCGGCACGACGGTGGTGGCGCTGTACTCGGCGATGATGGCCGGACCGCGCAGGCGATTGCCCGGCCGCAACCGCTCGCGCAGATAGAAATCGGTCGCGTGCGCGTGCCCGTCGAAGACGCCGCGCGCGCGGCGGTAGCGCGCCTTGACAGGCGATTCGTCGCCAAGCCCCGCTTGGCGGGGCAGCGCGGGCTTCTGGGTCACGCCAAGCGCCCGCAGGCGCACGTTGACCACCTCTAGAGGACGGGCGGGGTCGGCGTAGCCGTAGCGGAACTCGTGCGCGCGATGGAAGGCGCGTGCGAAATCTGCCGTAAAAGGAACAGTGAGCTCGTAGGCCTGGCCGCGGTAGCGGAGGTCGAGCGCGCGCTCGAGCCGCTGACGGGGCGGGGCAAAGCCCTCGCGGCGAAGCTCGGCGCGCGCTTGGCGCTCGAATACGCCAAACCGCCGCGCCAGCTCGCTTCGGGTGTCCCGACCGGCGGGTAGCATCACCGTCTGCACATAGTCCTTGACCACATCCGAGCGGAGAATACCCAGCGCCGAAAGGGCTCCGGGAAACTTCGGCACCAGCACGCGCCGGATGCCGAGCGCTTGGGCCAGCTCGCAGGCGTGCAGCCCGCCGGCGCCGCCAAAGGCGACCAGGGTAAACAGGCGCGGGTCATGGCCGCGCTCGACTGAGATGACGCGAATCGCCTTCTCCATCGTGGCGTTGGCTACGGCCACGATGCCCGCGGCAAATTCCGCCACCGAGCGGAACCGGTCGCGCGCGGCGCGTGTCATCCAGTGGCGCGCGCGCTCCCGGTCGAGTGGCCAGCGCCCGCCGAGAAATTGGTCGGGGTCGAGCCGGCCTAGCATCAGATGCGCGTCGGTGACCGTAGGCTCCCGACCGCGGCCGTAGCAGATGGGCCCGGGGTCGGCGCCCGCCGACTGCGGGCCGACGCGCAGCGCGCCGCCGCGGTCAAACCAGGCGATCGAGCCGCCGCCGGCGCCGACGCTGTGGATGTCGAGCATGGGCAC
>JACQTG010000306.1 GCA_016210895.1 Acidobacteriota bacterium | reverse complement strand
TGCGCCTATCCGGAGCATCGCGTGCTGGCGATTGCCGTCGAAATCTGCTCGGCGGCCTACTTCGTGGACGATTCGCTCGAAACCGTAGTTGGCAACGCCATCTGTGCCGACGGGGCCGCGGCCTGCCTGCTGAGCGTCTCTGCCGACCACGGCCCGCGCCTGCGGGGATTTGCCACCGTGCTCGACCCAAGCTGCCAGAGCTCGGTCGGCTTCGAGCAGCGCGATGGCAAGCTGCGCATCATTCTGGCGCCGACGATTCGCGATCTGGCTCCGCCCATCGTCGAGCGCGTGCTGGACGCTTTGCTTGGCGCGCGCGGACTCACCCGCCGCGACATCCGCTTCTGGCTGATGCATCCGGGCGGGCGCAAGGTCATCGACAAAGTGCAGGAAGCGCTCGGCCTGAGCGAGGCCGACGTAGCCTACTCGCGCCACGTCTACCGCAACTACGGCAACATGTCCTCGGCTACGGTGATGTTTGTCTTGAAGGAAGTCCTCGAGCGCGGCGTGGCACAGCCCGGCGACCGGGGCGTCCTGCTGGCGCTTGGCCCCGGGTTTGCCGCCGAAGCAGCGCTGCTCGAGTGGTGATTCGTGAATGGCAACGCGCCCGTTCTGGCTCACGCATCGCGCATTGTCATTCCGAGCGTAGCCTGCCTGCGGCAGACAGGCGAGGAATCTGCTTTTGGAAAAGCAGACCCTTCGACAAGCTCAGGGTGACAAGGAGGAGGGGCGAAAGATGAGAAAAGGTGCCTTCTGGCTAGGCCTCATTCTGCTTACGGTCGGTGGAATGCCGGCGCAGGAGCCGCCCGCCGAGCCGGGGGTGAAAGAAATCCGGGTCACGGCGAAGAAATATGAGTACAACCCGAGTGAGATTCACGTCCGCGCCGGCGAGCGCGTGCGACTCATCTTGACCGCACTCGACCGCACACACGGCTTCCAGATCGAAGAACTCGACATCAACGAAAAGATTTTCAAGGACAAGGAGACAGTGATCGAGTTTGTCGCGCCAACGCCCGGTACGTACCCGTTCAAGTGTTCCGTGCGCTGCGGCTGGCGTCACCCGTGGATGAAGGGCAAGCTGATCGTCGAGCCCTCGGTGAGCGAAGCGCCCTAGCCGGGCGGGCGGATGGTGGGGAGTGCGAGTCCCACTCGGCGCGTATCGCGGCTCAGCTGCTCGAGCCAGGGTGCGAGTTGCGCCCGCAGGCCAGCCAGATCAATTCGGTGGTGGTCAGGCGGGAAGGCGGCGAGCTTTTCGAGCCCCTGGCGGATGAGCGAGCCGGCACCGGTCAGGTTGCCGTTCTGGTAGTGGCGGAAGCCCGCCGCCACCTGGATGAGGCCTTGGTAGAAGGGTTTTTCTTCCGGGGTTTCGCTCAGCCAGATTTCTTCCAGGACTTCGTGGCACTCGAAGAAGCGGCGCTCGTTGAAGCAGGCGATGCCGCGCTGGAAGAGTTCCTGCTTGCGCTCAGGCTCCATGAGGCCAGCCTACACCGGGGCGCAACCAGAGTCGAGCGACGCGGCCGTTGTAACGAGAGTCTAGTGTTTCTAGACTAAGTAAACGGTAATGAACATCTTTGCCAACAACACCGAGCGCAAGATGGTCGAGGAGCAGATGCGCGCCGCCGGCCGGCTGCCGCCCGGCCAGGTGGCAACGCTGAAATGGCCCGTGCTTCACTATGGCACGGTGCCACGCTTCGACCCTAAGACCTGGGATTTTCGCGTCTGGGGGCTGGTCGAACAGCCGCTGCGGCTAAGCTGGGAGGAGTTCCAGGCGCTGCCGCAGGTCGAAGTCCTGGCCGACATGCACTGCGTGACCCGCTGGAGTCGGTTTGACAACCGCTGGGCGGGGGTGCTGACGCGCACGCTGATTGCGCGGGCACGGCCCAAGCCCGAGGCCCAGTATGTCTTGGTGCACGCGGAGCAGGGATTCACGGCCAACGTGCCGCTCGAGGATTTGCTCCGGCCGAACGTGCTCTTTGCCCGCGAGCACGACGGCGAGCCACTGACGCCCGAGCACGGCCATCCGCTGCGGCTCGTGGTGCCGCATCTCTACGCCTGGAAGAGCGTCAAGTGGGTGCGCGGGCTGGAGTTCCTGCCGCGCGACGTTGCCGGTTTCTGGGAGCAGAACGGCTACCACATCTACGGCGACCCCTGGAAACAGCAGCGCTACGACACCGACTAGCTGTGCTTTGCCGCCTCTAGCCCCCAGCTTCCAGCCTCTAGAAGATCGTGTACTGGATGAAGTGGAGGGACTGGTCGGCCTGGACGATGATGTTCTTGCCGGTTTGCTCCTCGAGTTCCCGCAGCAGGCCCGACTCCCGGGCTTTCAGGGCCTTGGCGATCTCCGGATGAGCACGGATGGTGAGCTCCGGAGCATCGATCGTGCGCGCCATCTTGTTGGCTTCCGCTTGGATTTCGTTGCAGAGCGTGGTCACCGATTTCACCATCCCCGTGCCGGTGCAGTACGGGCAGGGCTGGCATAACACTTTCTCGAGCGACTGGCGCACGCGCTTGCGGGTGATGGCGATGAGGCCGAACTCGTTGAAAGCGAGCGTCTTCGACGGCGCCCGGTCGGCGCGCAGCGCGCGCTCCAGTTCCTGCATTACCTTGCGGCGGTTGCGCGGGTCTTCCATATCAATGAAGTCAATGATGATGATGCCGCCGAGGTCGCGGAGGCGAATCTGGCGGACGATCTCCTTCACCGCATCGAGGTTGGTGCGGACGATGGTATCTTCGAGCCGGGTGGAGCCCTTGCCAACGAACTTGCCGGTGTTGACGTCAATCGCCACCAGCGCCTCGGTGTGGTTGATGACGATGTAGCCGCCCGTCTTGAGCCACACCTTGGGCCTCAGCGCCTGGTCGATCTCCGCCTGGATGCCCATGGCTTCAAACACGGGGAGGTCGCGGGTGTACAGCTTAATCCGCGGGGCCAGGCTCGGCTGAAACTGGTTAACGAACTCGACCGCCTTGGCGTACTCCTCCTCGTTGTCGATCCAGATGCTTTCGAAATCGCCGGTGAGCTGGTCGCGGAGAATGCGCTCCATCAGGCCGAGATCGCGGTGGAGCAAGACCGGGGCTGGGGTGTGCTCGGCGCGCTGCACGAGGTCGCGCCAGAGCGTGACCAGGTAGTCGAGGTCGCGCCGGATGTCTTCGTCGCTCGTACTCTCGGCCGCGGTGCGCACGACGATGCCTCCACCCAGGGACCCTTTGAGCTCGAGCAGAAGCCGCCGCAGGCGGGCGCGCGCCTGGTCGGAGCGGATGCGCCGCGAGACGCCGACATGCTCGATGGTCGGCATATAGACCAGATAGCGCCCCGGCAGCGTGACGTGGGAAGTGATGCGGGCGCCTTTGGTGCCGATCTGCTCCTTGGCGATTTGCACGATTAATTCCTGCCCCGGTTGGATTAGCTCGGTGATCTTGGGCCGCGGCCCCGGGGCGGGTCTCGGCCGGGGACCACGCCGCTCGGGGCGACGCCGGACGCGGCGCCGCCCTCCCCGGGACGGGCGTTCCCACTCCACCCCGCCGGCCGTTCGTTCACGCACGGACGGGGGCAGGGCCACGGGCCCGTTCTCCTCTCCGACGCGAACCTCGCGGTGGCCGAAGTCCATGGGAGCTTCCACCTCTTCCACAGGGGCTGAGGTCACGCCTGGCGGGCCCGGTTGAGGTTCAGAAGGAGCGGCAGCGGCAATCTCGGGGTTGGGACTCCCGCCTGTATCCACTTCGGCCACCTGAATGTAGTCGGTCTCCTGTTTGCGTCGCGCCGCCGCACGGTGATCCGAGCGCTTGAAACCTGAAGCGGTGTCGCGGGGCGGAGTTGTCTCCCTGACAGGGGTGATCGTGACCTCTGCGTCAGTGGAGATCATAATACTGTCAGCGGTTGCTTCCGGGGCCCGTGTTTCTTCTGCCCACGGCGAAACGACCTCTTGCGTCTCGTACGGGGAGGGTGGCTTGTGGGTGGCCGGTGCAGACTTGGTCGGCTGGCTGTCGGGGGTCGTAGCTTCCCGCTGCGGTGGTGCAATTCGGTCTCTGTATTTGGCCAGCGATTCCCCTGGCAGGATGACGGGTTCGTGGGCGTCGGGCTCGCTCGGAGGTGCGGGAGCGGGTCCTCGAGGCGAGAAGCGACCCCGACTGCGGCCTCGGCCGCCGCGGCGTCCTCGGTAGCGGGCACGCTGCGAACGGCGTCCGAGGCGGCGTGGAAGCCGCGGCTCCTGTGGAGCTCGCGTCTGAGGAGATGGAGGCGCTGGAGGAGGTGTCGCTTCAGGCTGTGCGGGCGGTTCGGCCGCTCGGCTGGCCTCGGGGGTAGCGTCGGCCTGGGCTTCAGGCCCGGCTTCTGCCTGTGCGATCGCCTCGGCGGCCACCGATGCAGGTGATTCCTCGGCGGCTGGGGGTGTGCCTTCTTCGGCGCTGGTCAGGATCCGCTCGTACTCTTGGCGGTCTTCGAAGAAGTCCGAAATGTAGAGGAAGGCATCGCGCTCTAGGCCGATGTTGATGAAGGCTGACTGCATCCCCGGCAGGACGCGGGTGACGCGACCCTTGTAGATGCTGCCAACCAGCCCGGTCTCTTTTTCTCGCTCGACCGAAACCTCAATGACCTGACCGTCTTCGAGGAGAGCAATTTTCGTCTCGTGGGGAGACGTCGAGATAACCAATTCCTTTGCCATAAGCAAACCTCATCGGGCAGCCCTGCGCGTCCGCCCCGGCGGACGAGTCCCGCCGTGCGGAAGGCGCTGGCTCTGCGGAGCGCCCTGCATGCTGCCCTAGCAATGTCCCGTTCGTGTTCATCGTTCACCGTGCGCCGCAACCCTGCTCGCGCGGGTTGCGACCTCGTTGCCAAGCCTGCGGCGGAGCCGCTAGAGGTTGACGAAGCGGCGCAGGCGCACGCTCATCACCAGGCCCAGCATCATCCAAGTCGAAACCGTAGCCGAGCCGCCATAGCTCATCAGCGGCAAGGGAATGCCCGTCACCGGCATCAAGCCCACCACCATGCCGACGTTCACCAGCAGGTGGAACAACAGGAGGCTCGCGACTCCGACCACCAAGAAGGCACCGGCGCGGTCGGGCGCGGTTTCGGCACTGTGGACTAGGCGCATGAGCAGCGCCAGATAGAGCAGCAGTGCCAACAGCACCCCGGCAAACCCTTGCTCTTCGGCATAGGCGGCCATAATGAACTCGGCGTGGCGAACGGGGATGAACCCAAGCTGGTTCTGGCTGCCCTTTCCGATGCCCTTACCCCAAAAGCCGCCAGAGCCAACCGCAATCTTCGATTGCAGAATCTGGTAGCCGGGCCCTTTGGGGTTCTGGCCAGGGTTCAGAAACGTGGCCAGCCGTTCTCGCTGGTATGGTCGGAGCAATTGCCACCCGGCGGGCAGCACCAGCAAGGCTGCCAGCGCCAACAGCGCAGCGTGCTTCCACCGCAGTCCGGCGAGAAAAACTCCCGTTGCCACAAGGGGAACCAGCGTTAAGGCGGTTCCCAAATCTGGTTGGGCGCCGATCAACAGCATCGGCACGCCCACCAGCAGGCTCACCTTGACGAGTTCAACCCAGCTCAGTTGCTCGGTTCGAACCTCGCTCAAATAGCGCGCCAACACAATGATTATAACTAACTTTGTCACCTCCGAGACCTGAAAAGTAATTCCGCCGATCTCCAGCCAGCGGCGGGCGCCGAACAGCTCCTTGCCAAACACCAGCACCGCCACGAGGCTTCCCAGCGCCGCCAAGTAGAGCCAGGGGGCCTGGTCGAGCCAGGTGTGGTAATCAATACGAGCCAGGATCAGCATGAGGACGAGGCCGATTCCCATCCACAGCATCTGGCGCAGATGCAGGCCGGCAAAGCGCGGGTTGGTAAGCGTCGTGGAGTGGATTTCGATCAGGCCGAGCCCGCCAATCAGCAGCGCGCAACCCAGCAGGAGCCAGTCCAGCTCGCGAAGGCGGACCGAGCGCGGCATCGCTAGCGAGCCCCCGGTTTCGAGCTGGCCAGGGTGCGCGTGTAGTACATGGGTGTCTCACCCTGCTTCTTCTCGTGGTAGGTGCGAAGGACTGCGCGCGCTAGTGGAGCCGCCGAGGCTCCGTGCTCGCCGTGCTCGAGCAGCACGGCCACCACGATTTCTGGATTGCGGGCCGGTGCCATCCCTACGAACCAGGCGTTGTCGCGCAAGTGCCGCTGGCCCTCGACCTGGCGCAAGGTATTGAGGGCGACGAGCTGCGCCGTACCGGTCTTGCCGGCGACTTCGAAATCCGGCAGCCGCGCCGCCACCCCGGTACCATCCTCGTTTACCACGCCCCACATCCCGCGGGTAAGAGCGGCAACAGTACGTTCCTTCATTGAAACGTGCCGCTCTGGTTCTGCATCGGTTCTGTTCGCTGGCTCCAGCACGAGGCGGGGCCGAACGAACACGCCGCCCGAGGCCATGCCGCCCAGGGTGTGAGCCAGTTGCAAGGGGGTAACCATGATGGGCCCCTGGCCGATGGCCACCGAGATGGTTTCCCCGGGCCACCACTCCTGCTTGCGCACGCGCTGCTTCCAGGCTGGTGAGGGGATCAAGCCACCTTCCTCCGCCGGCAAATCAATGCCGGTGGGCCGGCCCAGGCCGAGCTTTTCGGCGTAATAGGCGATGCGTTCAATGCCGAGTTGCTTGCCGACTTCGTAGAAGAAGACGTCGCAGGAGCGCACAATAGCTCGGTGGAGGCCAACCGTCCCGTGTCCTTCCGGAACCCAGCAGCGAAACACGCGGTCGTAATGGACGGCCGATCCGGTGCAATGAACGGTGAAGGGCTTTTTGAACAGGCCTTCTTCCAGGCCGGCGGCAGCGATGATGACCTTGAAGACCGAGCCCGGAGCCAGTTGCGCCTGGGTCACGCGGTTCAGCAGCGGCTTTTCGGGATCTTCGAGCAACCGCTTCCACTCCTCTGGCGGAATCCGCCCGGCGAAGAGATTGGGGTCAAAGGCCGGATGGCTCACGAGAGCCAGAACGTCGCCGTTCTGCGGGTTCAAGGCGACGAGAGCACCCTTGCGTCCCGCCAACGCGTCCTCGGCGGCGCGCTGCAGGTCGTAGTCAATGGTCAAGCGGATGGGGCGGCCGGGAGCGGGCGGCTTGTATTCGGGTTTGTAGTCCGGGCCGCGGACTTCATGACCGCGGCTGTCCACCATCGCCCGCCGCTGGCCGTTCACGCCCTGGAGAATGTTGTTGTAGTAGCGTTCGATCCCCTTCTTGCCGATCACATCTCCCAGTTCATAGCGCCCGGAAGCCACCTCGTCGGCGGAGGCTTCGCCGACGTGGCCGAACAGGTGGCTGCCGAAGCCGTCGGGTGGATAGCGCCGGCGGTACATCATCAACAGTTCAAGTTCGGGAAAGTCGCTGCGGTGGGCTTCGATGAAGGCGATGTCAGCCAGCGAAGCCTCGTCCTTGAGCACGATGGGGAAGTAGGGCGGGGCGTCGCCAAAATCCTCCAGGCGCTGGGCGAGCCAAGCGGCGTCCAGGTTGAGGCCGCGGGCAATGGCCTCGAGCGAGCCGCGCGCCTGCGGCACGTCTTCGCGCAGGAGAATCACGCTGAACGCCGGGTAGTTGTCGACCAGCACACGGCCGTTGCGGTCCAGGATCAGTCCCCGCGGAGCCATGATGGGCAGGGTGCGGATGCGGTTGCGCTCGGCCAACTGGGCGTAGTAGTCTGACCGGAGGACTTGGAGTCGCCAAAACCCGACCAGCAGGAGCACGCAAACCGCAATCACCGCCAGGCGCAACCACGCCAGCCGCTCGCGGGGCAGTTTGCGTTCTTGACCGAAGCCTGAGTTCACCCCTCGCTCCCAGGGTTTGGCAGTGGCTAGGGAGGCCGGCGGAAGCGATCCAGCAGGTGAAAAACTAGCACAGCCAGGAGCGCATTGACAAGGGCTGCTTCAAGCGTGTGCAAGCTGAGCCAGGCCGCTGGGCGCGCCAGCAGCAGCCACTCGACTCCGCCAAAGATCAATTGGTGGAGGAAGTAGAGCAAGAAGACGAGCAGGAGGCGGCTGGCGGGCTGGTCGGTGTCGATGCGGATGCTGACCGAGGAAGCGGCAAACCCAATCAACGTCTTGGCCATACCGTATTGCCCCACCGGGTGGCTCGAGAGGGCATCTTGCGTAATCCCGATGGCTAGCCCGAGCAAGAGACCTGTGGAGGGATTGCGCCGCGTCAGGCCGAAGTAGATGACCACCAGCAGGGGCAGGTCGAGCAGACCGACCGGAGGCAAATGCACGGGCAGGTAGGCTTGCAGGAAGATGGCCAACACCACCGTGGCCAAGAGGACGCCGGGAGAAAAGCGATGGACCTCGGTGCGGGCTTCGCGCAGCAAGTCAGTCCCGAGCCATGCCGTCGGCGGTTAGAGTCAAGGTTCCGGGCGCACCGGCCAGGACGAACACGTATTCCAACCGGTTTAGCTGGGCTGTCGGCAGGACGAGAACTTCCTGGAAATACTCTCCCGGCTGAACGGAAGCCACCGTGCCGATCGGAAACCCCTTGGGGAAAAGCTGGTCTTGGCCGGAGGCTAACACGCGGTCACCGACGGTAACGGGTTCTTCGTTGGAGACGTAAGCGAGCTGGCATAAGCTGCCGCCGGTTCCCTTGACCACGCCCTGCACGCGGCTGTTGGCCAGCATCGCACCCAAGCCGCTGTCGCGGTCGGTGAGCAGGAGAAGCTGCGCGGAGGTGGGGAAAACTTGGATGATCTTGCCCACGATGCCATCGGCGGTGAGCACGACCATATTCACCCTGAGACCGTCCTGGCGGCCGCGGTTGACAAACAGGGCGCGCGAAGTGCCGGCGGCGCTTGCGCCGATGATTTCAGCCGCGATCAGCGGTGCCTGCGGGTGCGCTTGCTTCAGGTCCAGCAGCGCGGCCAGTTGCTCGGCTTCTGTGGCGCGGGCCTCCAGGCCGTGGAGGCGGAGCCGAGCGCGTTCCAGCTCGGCGCGGAGGGCGCGATTCTCGCCTTCAACCCCATACAGGGCAATGTAGCGATTCCAGACACTGGCCACGGAGTCGACGGCGATGTCCAGGCCACGCTCGACCGGAGTGACCAGAGTAACCGCCCAGAGGCGCAGCAGCCGCATCTGGTTTTCGGTCTTGATCTGGTAGGCAAGCAGCAGGAGCTGTGCGAACAGGACTAGTGCGAGCAAGGCGAGAGGCCGGTGGCGTTCGAGAAACGCGCGCATGAGAGTTCGTCCAGCTGCCTACTCGATCGAAATCAGACGCAGGAGCTTGAAGTCGCTCAACATCTTCCCTGTGCCCAGGGCCACGCAGGCGAGCGGGTCGTCGGCGATCGACACGGGCAGCCCAGTCTCTTCGCGAATCCGTTTGTCGAGGTTTTTGAGCAGGGCCACGCCACCGGTAAGAACGATGCCGCGGTCGCTGATGTCGGCCGAAAGCTCGGGCGGGGTGCGCTCCAGGGCCACGCGGATGGCGTTGATGACGGTGGAGACGCACTCCGAGAGCGCCTCGCGCACCTCGGCATCGGTGATGGTGACGGTCTTGGGCACGCCTTCGATCAGGTTCCGTCCTTTGATCTCCATTGTCATGGGTTTTTCCAGCGGGTAGCCGGAGCCGATCTCAATCTTGATCTGCTCGGCGGTGCGCTCGCCAATGAGCAGGTTATATTTTCGCTTCAGGTAGTGCATGATGGCTTCGTCCATCTCGTTGCCGGCTACGCGCACGGAGCGGGAAAAGACGATGCCGCTCAGGGAAATGACGGCAATTTCCGTCGTTCCCCCGCCAATGTCCACGATCATGCTGCCACAGGCTTCCGTGATGGGCAGACCGGCACCGATGGCGGCGGCCATGGCCTGCTCGACCAGGTAGACTTCGCTAGCCTTGGCGCGGTAGGCCGAGTCCTGCACGGCGCGCTTTTCCACCGGGGTGATCTCGCTCGGCACGCCGATGATGATGCGCGGGTGGACGAGCAGCCTGCGGTTGTGCGCCTTGCGGATGAAGTAGTTCAACATCCGCTCGGTCACTTTGAAGTCGGCAATGACGCCGTCCTTCATCGGCTTGATGGCTACGATGTTGCCCGGCGTCCGCCCGAGCATATCCTTAGCCTCTTTGCCGACGGCGCAGATTTCGCCGTTACTCTTGTTGATGGCGACAATGGAAGGCTCGTTGACCACGATGCCGCGGCCACGGGCGTAGACGAGGGTATTGGCCGTGCCCAGGTCAATCGCCAGGTCAGACGAAAACACGCTGTAGACAGAACGGAAGTTCATATTCATCGGCGGCTAGAGGCCCAGTGGGAGATAGTTATTGCACATAAACAGGTTTGCGCCGCGTCACAACTTCCCCGCGCTGGTTCTGGGCGGTGATGGTGATGACGTGCGCTCCGGCGCCCGACAAGGGGCGCGTGAAGTGCTTGAAGCGACCATCCGGGCCCACCAAGGCCACCTGCTCACCCTGGATGAGCACGGTGGCACCGGGCTCAGTGCGGCCGACAATTTCGATCACGCGGCCGTGCTGGATGACGTTGTCAATCACGAGCAGGAGTTCTTCTTCGGCTGGCTGCTCGTGGAGGCTGAACTTGTTGGTTTCGCTCTCGGCGCTTTCCTGTTTTTGGGCGTCGATAGCGGTGACGTTCCACCAGTACTCACCCGGATTCATACCGTGGGCTTCGAAGCTGGTCGCCGCAATATTCTTGCGTTCCAGGACCTGACGCGTGAGCAAGGGGGAGGTGTAGATCCGCAGCCGGTAGGATAGGGCCTCCGGCACCGACGACCATTCAAAGCGAATGGTCTCCTCTTTCGGGTTGCGGCTGATGATGGGCTCGAGGTTGCGCGGACGCGCCAGCTTCGGCGGCCGGATTACCTTCTCGGTTTGCAGCGCTCCGTCGGCGCCGGCGAAGGAGGCACGCTCATAGGGGCCGAGCGCCAGCTGCTGGCTTCCTTTCTCTACCTGCGCCTGGCCTTCCGATACCGTAATCTCATGCACGTTGGCCTTGGGGTCATTCTTCACCGCTGCCCGCGTATTCTGCTGCATCCGAGCGACCAAGTTCTCAAACGACACGACCGAGCTCGACCCGGCCACCTGCCAGCTCCCCGTTGAGAGATCAACGGCGCCGGAGGTGATATGGACGGCGACTTGCGTGGCCCGGTTTTCCAGCGACAGGTTGCGTTCGATGACAATCAAGGTTTCCGGCTTGACCACATAGGCCGTGCCGTCGACAAACGTAACGCGGGCGACCCCGTTGGTGCCGGTTTGGACGATGTCACCCTCGTCCAATGGCAGGCGATAGTCGGCATTGACCCACTGGACGGCATTGGCTTTCCGCACCCGCACTTCACCGTCCAGGTTAACAAACCGTGCCTGGGCGGGCCTTGCCGCCTGCGTTCCCGTGCCCGGTTTGTCCCCGCTGGCGATGAAGTTGGCGACGCGAGTCAGCGTGGCCTGGAGGACTCCCGGGCGAAGCAGCGAGTAAACCCCGAGGCCGAGAGCAAGCAGGACGAGGACTAGGATGGCCACCGCGCGGTAGCTAACTATGGTCCAATAAACTTCCAGTGACCGGAGCTTTTTGGGGGCTTCCTTATCGACCATCCCTGTGGGTGCCTGCCGTTGGGTACATTGTAAATGAAGCCTAGCATAGCCCTCCCGTGGATTCAATAGAGGGCGGCCTGGGCTGCCTTGAGGCAGGGGCTCCGGGTGAGCTAGAATGCAGCTGCGGGTACCCGGGAAGAGGAACCCGAGGAAAGATGCTGAAACTCTTTCGGCAGCGCAAAAGCATCATCAAGGTTCTCCTCTGGGGGATCGTGTTGGTGGTGGGCTTCATGATGGTCATCACACTGGTGCCGGGCCTGGGCGGTGGCTATGGAACGGCAATCGATTCGCCGGATGTCGTCGCCACCGTGGGTGAGCAGGTGGTGACGGCGCAGGAGGTGCAGCGCCAGGTCAGTTGGTGGCAGAACCGCCAGGGGCTCTCGAATCCCCTGCTGCGACGCTTTTTTGCTGAGCAGGTGATCGAGGACTTGGTCTTCCAGCATGCGCTGGAACATGAGGCCGGGCGGCTTGGCCTGGAAGTCACCCCGGAGGAGGTGGCGGCCCAGATTCGCCGCATGCCCGAGCTCAACCCGGGCGGGGAATTCGTTGGCGCGGCCGAATACCAGCGGCTGGTGCAGCAGGAGCGAATGACAGTGGGCGAGTTTGAGGAACGCGTGCGGTCACAGCGGCTGCAGCTCAAGCTCTACCACCTTCTCACCGATGGGCTGCAGGTGAGTGAGGCAGAAGTGGAACAGGCCTTCCGGGCCCGCAACGAAAAAGTTGCCGTCGAATATGCTCTCTTCAAGCCGCGCACATTGGGAGATGAAATCCACCCGACAGCGGAAGAATTGCGCGCTTACTTCGAGCAGAACCGAACCCGCTACGCCCTGCCCGAGCGCCGCCGCGTGCGCTACGTCGAGGTCGAATTCGCCTGGGCGGCCGCGCGCGCGCCCGTGACGCCGCAGGAAATTGAAGCCCACTACCAGCGCAATCGGGAGAGCTATCGGGTCCCCGAGCAGGTGCGTTTCCGCCACATCCTCTTCCGGTTCCCTGCAGTTGCCAGCGAAGAGCAGAAAGAGGAGGTGCGCCGAAAGGCGGCACGCGTGCGCGCAGAGCTCGCGCGCGGCCGGGACTTCGCCACGCTTGCCCAGCAGCGTTCCGAGGACACGGCCACGGCCGAGCAAGGCGGCGATGTCGGTTGGGTCCAACGCGGTCAGGTAGTGCCAGCACTGGAAACGGTGTTGTTCTCTCTGGCTGAGGGTGCGTTGAGCGAGCCGGTGGAGGTCGACTACGGCATCCACATCGTTCGTGTCACCGGCCACCAGCAGGCAAGGGTCAAGCCGCTCGAGGAAGTGCGGACGGAGATTGAGCCCATGCTAGGCCAGCAGAAGAATCAGCAGGAAGCACTGAAGCTGGCGCAGCAAATTGCCCAGGACATCCGCGGG
>JACQTG010000304.1 GCA_016210895.1 Acidobacteriota bacterium | reverse complement strand
GCGCAGGATGGGGTCGCAGAAGAGGGTGTTGCAGACCGAGAGGATGACGCCGGTGGAGGCGCAGACGCGGGAGATTTCCTCGATGACGAGGCTGTAGCTGATGTGGTCGAGGCCGGCGCCGCCGTATTGTTCGGGGATGTAAACGCCGGTAAAGCCGAGCTCCGCCGCCTTGCGCAGCGTTTCGCGGGGAAAGCGGCCGGTCTCGTCCAACTCGTGCGCGAGCGGCTTGACTTCCTTCTGCGCGAACTCCCGCGCCGTCTTCTGAATCAGCTGGTGCTCTTCGGACAGCTCCGTGTGCATCGTTTTCTGCGCTGGCGAAGGCGATTCTAGTCGCCGCACTCCGCCAAAGCAAGCCAACCACAGAGACGCAACACGCAGCTCCATCACCGGCGAGACCCCGGTGCCACCCCGTGTCAATTCCTGTCTTCGAAGTATGGTTTGAGCTTGGCGTAGGTGGTGGAGAGTTCTTCGGGCTCGAGGCGGGTTTCGGCGACGGTGGTCATAAATGAGGTATCGCCCGCCCAGCGCGGCAGCAGGTGCATATGAAGGTGTCCGAGAACGCCGGCGCCGGCGCAGCGGCCGAGGTTCATTCCCAGGTTATAGCCGTCAGGCTTGTACAACTCAGCGAGCGCCCGTTGAGTGCATTGGCAGAGCGCCATCATCTCGGCCAGCACTTCAGGGCGCGCCTGGTCAAGCTCAGCGATGTGCTCGAAGGGGGCGATCATCACGTGGCCGGTAGTGTAGGGGTAGCGGTTGAGGATGATGAAGTTGTGCCGGCCGCGAAACAGAATGAAGGTTTCGGCGTCGGTCTTGCGGCGCAGCGCCTCGCAGAAGATGCAGGTATCGTCCTGGCTGGCCTGGCTGACGTAGGTGTAGCGCCAGGGAGACCAGAGGCGATCCATCGTCAGTCGGAGCCAGCCGGAGCCGAACCCGCCACCGAGGGCGCGTTGACCAAGTCCTTGAGGTCCTTGCTGGGCTTGAAATAGGGAACGCGCTTGGGAGCTACCTCGACGCGCGCACCCGTCTTGGGGTTGCGTCCGATGCGGGCGCGACGCTGGCGCGTGCGGAAGCTGCCAAAGCCCCGGATTTCCACCTTGTCGCCCTTGCGCAGGGCGCCGATGATGCTCTCGAAGACGGTTTCGACCACGAACTCGGAGTCTTTGCGGGTGCTTTCGAGGACGCGAGAAACTTCCTCGACCAAGTCGGCCTTGGTCATCGCTGGCTCCTTTCCAACAGACGTTCCGAGCGCCTAGATTCCCCGGGTCACTCCCCTACGGGCAGGCAGTCCGACTGCGCAGTGGCAGGCTCATCTACCCCACCGTACGCTTACGACTCAGAGCCCGCTCGAAGGATAGCTCGCGGGATTATATCAATTCACCCCAAGCTAGCAAGGCTCTTGACCCGTTCGGGCGAGAACGTCAAGAGCCCGAGCGCTCCCGGCTCGTGGATTTTTGCGACAGGATCTCTCCGATCGTGGTGGTGGCGCTGGGGCGCGAGGCCCGGTACTGCTCCAGCGCGCGCCGCTCGTGCTCGGAAGCCATGGCCTTCAGGCTCAGCCCGATGCGCCGTTCGCCCAGGCTCACCTTGACAATCTTGAATTCGTACTGCTTGCCGACCTCCACCGCCCCGCCTTCCTCACCTTCTCCCAACTCGGAGACGTGGCACAGGCCTTCGACGCCGTCGTCGAGCTCGACAAAAACCCCAAAATTGGTTTTGCGCGAGACTCGGCCGCGCACCACGTCGCCCACGTGCACCCGGCTCAAGTATTGCTCCCAGGCGTCCGGCTGCAATTGCTTCAGCCCCAGGCTCAGCCGCCGGTTGACTGGATCCACCTTTAAGACCTTGACTTCAATCTCCTCTCCGCGCCGCAAGAGCTCCTCCGGCCGCTTCACCTTCTTGCTCCAAGTCAGGTCGGAAAGATGAAGCAAGCCTTCGATACCCGGCTCGATTTCGACGAAGGCCCCGAATTCGGTCAGGCTGCGCACACGCCCGCGCACGGTGCTGCCCACTGGGTGGCGCCCGATGACGTCCTGGAAGGGGTCGGGTTCCGTCTGGCGGAGGCCAAGCGAGATGCGCTGCTCGTTCGGCTGCAGGTCGAGCACAACGGCTTCCACCCAGTCACCCAGATTGACCACCTGGGCGGGCCGGCGCACGTGCTGCGTCCAGGACATTTCGGAGATGTGAATCAAACCCTCGACGCCGGGCTCGAGCTCGACGAAAGCCCCGTAGTCCACCAGGCTCACCACGCGCCCGCGCACGCGCGTGCCCACGGCGTACTTCTGCGGCACCTGCAACCAGGGGTCGGGCTGGAGCTGCTTCAACCCCAGCGAGATACGCTTCTTGGCCGGGTCGAGCTTGAGCACCTTGACCATCAGTTCATCGCCCACGCGGACGACTTCCGACGGATGCGAAACGCGCCGCCAGGCCAGATCGCTCACGTGCAGCAGGCCGTCCATTCCGCCCAGGTCGACGAATACGCCGTAGTCGGTGATGTTCTTCACCGTGCCTTTGATGACAGCGCCTTCCTTCAACTCCTCTTCCAGCAGTTTCTTGCGCCGCGCCTGTTCTTCCTCCAGCAGCAGGCGACGGCTCAGGACAATGTTGCCGCGGCGGCGATTGAGGCGGATGATGCGCCCGCTCAGCTTGCGGCCCAGCAGGCCCTCCCAATGGCGCACCGGACGCAGATCCACCTGCGAGCCGGGCAAGAAGGCGTGTACGGGACGCCGCACCGGGCCGATGGCGCTGAGGTCCAACTGCACCAGCAGGCCGCCCTTGGTGCGTTCAACCACGCGCAAGCGCACTTTGGCGGCTTCGCAGTAGAGCCGCTCGAGCTCATCCCAGACGCGGCGGCGCTCGGCGCTCTCAGCCGAGACCGGCAAGTAACCCTCGCGCAGCTCCTTGCTCTCGACCAGCACGTCAATCGTGTCGCCCGGCTGGACGAGTGCCTGGCCCGAGACGTCCGAGAGCTCACTCAGGGGCACCAGACCTTCGCTCTTCAGCCCCAGGTCCACCACCACGCCGTCCTCCGAGATGCTGATCACCGTGCCCTGGCGGATCTCACCGGCGCTGGTGACGGCTTCGCCGCTGTACTGCTCGATGAGCTGTTCGAGGTCGGTCGCTTCGGCTTCGTCGAGCGCAGGCTCGGACGAGTTGGCGAGCGGTTCCGGTGGCATCTTCGAGGACACCTGCTTTTCTGGCGGGACGTTCACGGGCGTCTTGGGTGCCGCAATCCGTTCCTTATAGAAGATGTGCGTCTGTCCAGGGGGAACTCACGCTTTTGCGGGTCGTACCCGAACCAACAACCACGTCCCCTACCCGACGCAGGTCCGCGCGCACGGGTAAGCGCACTATACCGGAAGCCTCCCAAGGCTGTCAACGCAGCGGCTGGTAGTCCGCCTTCTTGAAGCGGGCGCGGAAGTCGTCAGCCTGGAGCTCCACCGTGCGGCAAATTTCGTAGAGGCGCGAGCGCATGCGCTCGCCGATGCGGTCGGCCAGGCGGTCAGGATCGCCGGCGCGCCCGCGCCCGGCCGAGGAAACGGGCGCGTCGAGGTAGTTGGTGGTGATGAGCGTAGTGCGTTTGTGGCTGTAGCGCTGGTTGATGACGTAGCCCACCGTGTCGAGCACCCAGAGCGAGGGCTTGATCGAGCCCAGGTCGTCGAGCAGCAGCACCGGCGCGGCCAGGATCGGCTCCAGGAGCTTCATTTCGGAGGTTTCGGCCTGGGGGTTGTAGCTCGACTGAATCTGCTTCAAGAGGTCCTGGTAGTCGCGGAAGAGGCAATCGAAGCCCCGGTCAAGCAGCCGGCGCAGAATGGCAACGGCGAGATGCGTCTTCCCCACGCCCGGGCCCCCCATAAAGAGCAGCCCCGACTCGGTGTTCACCGGATACTCTTCAGCGAAGCGCTGGGCCTTGAGTTTCGCTTCCTGCAGGCTCTGGAAGCAGGCGGGCTGTTCACGGTAGATGCTGGTGGCGAAGCTCTGGAAGTCGCAGGGCTGGTACTGGGGTGGGATGCGGGCGGCCTCGTGCAGCCGCTGCGGGCGCGACTCCAGCAGGCAGGAGCAGCGCATCACGCGCCGCACCCCGCCAGAGGCGGGGTCGGCCTCCTCCACCGGTCGCCAGCCGGTGCCGCCGCAGTGCGGACAGGTCTCGGGCTGGGGCAAGCGGGTTGTTTCCGGCGAAGCCATGCTGGAGGCGGTTCGAGGATAGTCCAACGGCTCGGAATTGACAACCCACACCGTTTACCCCCAGGCAGGAGCCTGGGGGCTCGGTGCGATAAGAGGTCGAGGTTGGTCTACTTGCTCGCGGCGACTTTGGCTTCGGCGCGGACGCGGAAGCGCTTGTCGAGGTCCTTGAGCTTCTCCATCACGCCGGTGTATTCGAGCTCGTTCATCGGCAGCATGGCGGGACCGGAGAAGCCCTGCTTGCGCATCTCGACCGACTTTTCGGCTATGCGGTCGCGCACGTGGTTCCAGAAGGGATGCGCGAAAGCGTCAACCGCCTCAGTGAGCTTGCCGCCCTGCATGCAGAAGCCGGCGCAACTAATCTGCGGCGGGCCGTCGAAGTAGCTGATGGTGGAGTTGAGCGGCACGGGCATGAGCGGCATCTGGTGGCTGCCGCGCATGGC
>JACQTG010000308.1 GCA_016210895.1 Acidobacteriota bacterium | reverse complement strand
TTTTCCAGATTGTTGAGCACGGGCAGAATCCCCACCACCGATGGCCCGAACGTATCCGCCAGACCGTCCCGCTCGAAGGCGAACTCGCCGTGCCAGGCCAAATCGAATCCCGTTCGGAGATTCTCGTGCACGAGGCTGGGACCGATGGCCTGCTTCAGAATGCCCCGCAGGGCCAGCGCCGACGGCAGGGTCACGGCCAACAGGGAGAGATAGAGCCAGAACACCAGCGAAAGCGAGCTCACGACCCGCCGCAAGCCGTTGCTCGATGAATGAACGAGGCTCATGGGCGTCTCTCATCAAAACAAGAAGGCGAGCGTTTGCAGGTAGTCCTGCAGCCAGATCATCCACTTCGAAGCCCACTTGGTTGCGGGCAAGCCCGCCCGGGAACGAAAAAGCCGGCTGTTGTTGGTGTAGTTGATGTCGAGCAGGAGCTTGTGCTCGGGGTCGACGGCGGCGTGGGCGAGTTTCGCCGGCTTGACCACGGTGTAGAGTTTCCAGAGTGACTCACCGTCCCACACATCGCGAACCTCCTCCCCGTTCTCGAACTTCAACAACACCTCCACGGGAAGGATTCCGTCCTGGAACCGGCGGACGACAACGCGGGCCTCGTAGAGCTTCGGCTCCCCGGCCCGGCCTTTTTGGTAGACGAGTTTCCCCTCCTGCTCCACGTAGCCCTCGGTCTTCACCTCCTGGCTCAACACCGAGTCGACACCGTAGTCGAACACCGCGGCTTTCCGGTGCACCTGGTCGAAAAACGGGGTTAGATCCTGGCCCGCCACCTGGTTGGCCTCGGCAAAGAAATCGTCCGGCGTCGGGTGGCGGAATTTCCAGCGCTCGAAGAAGGTAGAGAGGATATTCCGCACGGCCTCCCATCCCACCGTCTGCTCCAAGGTGGCGAGCCAAAGAGCCGTCTTGTTGTAGGTGATGGCGCTGGCCGATGCCGGGTAGTAGAGAAAGGTGGGCGTGGCCTGGGCTTCGGCGCGCGCCGCTCGCCGATAGCCCTCCAGGCGGTTGCCTTGCGTCATCCGTCGCCAGAGGATGTCCGGAATCAGCACTGGAAAAAACCCGCGGAAGAATCGCTGCCCGTAGGCCCGCTCCCCAAAAGCAGCTTCCAGCACACGCGCCTGCGAAAACGTGTTGAGGCCCTCGTCCAACCAAGCGTGCTCGAATTCATTGTTGCCAACGATGGCGTACCAGAATTGGTGCCCGGCCTCGTGCACGGTGACGCTTTCGGGCGCGCCGCCGCCTTCCGGGTTGAAGTATCGGGTGCCACAGGTGAACAGCGTCGGATACTCCATTCCGCCAGCGCCGCTCCCCCAGGCGGGATCAATGAGAGTGACGTGGTCGTAGGGATACGGTCCGTACCAGGTGCCGTAGTATTGCAGGGTAGCGGCGGCGGCGCGGAAGTGGCGCTCCACCTGGCTCTCGTGTTCGGGCTGATAGAGCAGGCGCATCTCCACCGGATTCAGTCCCGGGGATTCAAACCGCTGGCGAGCCTCGCGGTAGTCGGGGCTGGTGGTCCAGGCAAAATCATGGACGTCAGCCTGGCGGTAGTGATGAGTTGAAGTTCCATCGGGATTGTCGGTTACTCCCTGTTCGCGCCCCGTGGCGCCGACACGCCAGCCCGTGGGCACGGTGAGGCGAACGTCGTAGACGCCGTAGTCGGAGAAAAATTCCGTCGCGGCGTGGAACTGATGGCAATTCCACGTGCCGTCGGCTTGATAGACACCCAGCTTGGGAAACCACTGGGCGATGAAGAAGAAATTCCCCCGGAAGCCGGTGCGGGAGAAGGTGCGCGGAATCTTGGATTCCCACACAATCTCAACCTTGATGGTTTCCCCGGGCCCCACCGGCCGCGGCAGGTGCACGACCAATACCGTCTCGTCATTGGGGTTGTCGTCATCAGGAGCGGCAAAGCGCATCTGGCTGGTCAGGTCAGCCTCGGCAAACCATCCCCGCAGCACCTTGATCGACTTCACGGAGCAATAGGACGAGTCTTCACGTCGGAGTTTTCTTTCGCGGCGCGGGCGACGCAGCGAGTCCTCCCGCATCCAGGTGGACTGGTTGTTCTTCCAGGCGTTGTAGTAGAGATGAAACCAGAGCTCGCGCGTCGGCACCCGCATGGCATTCCGCCACTCCACGATTTCTTTCCCTTCCAGCCTCTTTTCCTGCGGATTGAGCCGGACCTCGATCGTGTAATTGGCGATGCGCGGACTGAGCGGTGTTGCTTCCTGTCCGTACACGACACCGACACAGGTGACACAGAACCCAACCACGGCCGCCAGATACGTTCTCCAGCGGAGCGTTGCTCCCATCGCTGCCTCCTGCCTCGTGCGCACGACCCTAATGCTTCGCCTCGAGCCGGCTCGTGGCGCGATCGATCGCCGCTGTGAGCGCCTCGACTTGGCGGCGCGCCTCATCAAAATCGTTCGCGTCCACGCTTTCGTGCACGCCCGGCAGCGGTACGGAAGCGTAGCCGGTGTAGGTGCCGGGGGCGAAGACGGCGTGCTTGAACCAGGGCCGCCTCGGCAGACCGTCCGGCAGCAGGAATGCTTGCTCGGCTTCCACCAGAGCGCGGTTTATTCTGTCAAGGTTGGGCGGTAGCAGCCCCTGCCCGACCGCCCACTCATGCTTCTCGTGCAGCTCTTTCCCCCCCCGCGCCAGTTCCTCAGCCGCCTGCTCGACCGGCTTCAAGTCGAGTTCGCTGGCCCGGCCGAGCAAGGCGAGTTTGTTGCGGATACCGCGCAGATAGCCGAGGATCTCCTCGCCATAGTTCTGGTAGTCGAACGGAAGCAAGTCGGCCTCGCTCAGCCGCAGTGCGGCGACGCCGTAGTAGCGAGCCGCGGCCACGTGATAGCGGAACTCGGGGTCGCCGAACTCCTTCATCCAGCGGTGGTTGTCGAAGATGGAGTGGTAGACCCCATAATCGCCGCCGAAGCCAAAGTCCGTGGAGGGAATGCCCAAGTGATCAAGAAAAGCGGTGTAGTCCGACCCGCTGCCCAGGTTGCCGATCTCGATTTCTCGCTCGGCAATGGGTTTTCCACTGTCTCCCGGAGCACGCCCGGGCACCACTTGCCGCCGTAGGCGCTCGTGCAACTGCTGGTTGGCGCGCTCGAGAATCGACCCACCCCGTGGGTCGGGGACGTCAGCCGCCACTTCCCGCATGAAGCGCTTCAATGAAGGCACAGCCGAGGCCCCGAAGCGGTCGCCGGCGACCGAGGAGTCGAGATTCAGATAGGCCACCGCTTTCTGCTGAAGCTCAGCGGCGTGCTTTTCTGCCCACTCGGTGGACCCTAGCAAGCCCTGCTCTTCGGCGTCCCAGGCGCAAAGCCAGATCGAGCGCCGCGGCCGCCACCCCTCGCCCAGCAACTGGCCCAGACCCCGTGCGAGTTCCAGCATGGAGGTGGTCCCGCTGTTGGGATCCACGCCGCCATAAGTCCACGCATCATGATGATTGCCGAAGACGATGATCTCCTCAGGCCGCTCAGCGCCGGGTATCTTGGCCACGACGTTCCACACCGGCTTGACGGTGTGGTCGATGCGCACGCGCAGGCGCGCTTTCGCCGGCCCGGGACCCAGGTGGTAGGTGAAGGGCAAGCCGCCCTGCCACTCCCGCGGCGCGGCCGGGCCGCCCAGGTTTTCCAGGATGTGCCGTGCGTCGTCGTAGGAAATGGGCAACACCGGCACGCGCGTCATGTTGGTGGCCTGAGCCGCGTCAATGCGCGGCGCGCCGGGTACGGAGGGCCCGTCGGGCGTGGTCGGGTCGCCCGGATAGTGAAAAATGTAGAGCACCGAGCCGCGCTGCACGCCCGATGCCGGCCGCCACGGACCTTTGGGATAGGCATCGCCGGCGTGGTAGCCGTCATCCTCCGGGTCGGAGTAGATGATCAAGCCGGCGGCCTTGTTCTCCTCGGCCACTTTGGCCTTTACGCCGCGGAAGCTCTCGCCGTAGCGCACGATCACAATCTTGCCTTCGGCCGAGACCCCTTCCTCGCGCAGGCGTGCGTAGTCGGCCGGTAGACCGTACTGGGCGTAGACGACCTCGGCCGTGGCTTCGCCTGAGGCGGAGTAGGCGTTGAAGCCCATGAGCGTGCGCCGATCGTTCGAAGCCGGGTCGGCGGCGACGTGCTCGGGCCGTGGACCAGAAAACTTGACCGGTTCCAACACCTCAAGTTTCACTTCACGCGGTTCCGGCAGAAGCACCTGAAATTCCTCGAGTTCGGCCTGGAGCCCGTAGCTGCGGAACCGCTCCAAAATGTAGAGTGCGGTGGCCCGACCGGCTTCGCTGCCGGCCACGTGCGGTGCCGCGGTCAGCGTCGCGTGGTGGGCTTCGGCGCGGGCCGCATCGGGCACGGCCATAAACTTTTCCTCGAGCGAACGCTGCTGCTGGCTGCGCACGGGCGTGAAGCCGCGCAACGTAGCGCGCTGCGCCTCCGCTGCTCTGCCCCCAGCAACGACGAGCAAGCTCGCAAGTAGAAGGACCTGACGCTGGCCGAGATGCATGGAGCTCCCCCCTCAAAAGTTTGCGGATTAAATAAGAGCGGCCGAGTCTATCACGAAGCTTTCCGCGCAACCACCGGGTCGTGCCCGCAGCAGGCGCAGCTGCAGATGAATCTGCTAGAATCCGAGCCGCCTGCGCGAGGGTGCAGTCCAGATGTCCAAGCTGCTGTCGATGAAAGAGGCGCTCGGCCGCTTCGTCCACGACGGCGATACGCTGGTACTGGA
>JACQTG010000305.1 GCA_016210895.1 Acidobacteriota bacterium | reverse complement strand
GAGAAGCCGCAGCCGGTGGCCCACTTGGCGGTGGGCTGGACGAGCGAGGCGCCTGCGCAGCTCTTCGTCGGCCCCAAGCGGCTCGACGTGCTGGAGCAGATCCGGCCCGCCGGCACGCCGGGGGCACTCGACGAGCTGGTGGATTTCGGCACCTTCGCCTTCATCGCCAAGCCGATCTTTTTTGGCATGCGCTGGATTCATGAGCACTTGGCCCCGAACTACGGCTGGGCGATTGTGCTCTTGACCATCGTCATCAACACCGCGCTCTTTCCCCTGCAATGGAAATCGCGCGTGTCCGCCTGGAGGATGCAGAAAATCGCCCCGCAAATGCGCGCCATCCAGGAGAAATACAAGAAGTACCGCTTCAACGACCCGCGCAAGCAGCAGATGCAGCAGGAACTGATGGGGCTTTACCGCGAGCACGGCGTCAACCCGCTGGGCGGCTGCTTCCCGCTGCTGCTCCAACTCCCGTTCTTCTACGCCTTCTACAAGGTTCTCGTCATCGCCATCGAGTTGCGCCACGCGCCCTGGTTCGGCTGGATCCACGACCTGTCGGCCCGCGACCCCTACTACATCCTGCCGGTGGTGATGACACTGACCATGTACATCTCGACCAAGATGACGCCGATGACCACCACCGACCCGGCCCAGCAGAAAATGATGACCCTGATGCCCCTGTTCTTCGGCGTGCTCTTCCTGACCTTCTCCTCCGGGTTGGTGCTCTACTGGCTGATGTCGAACCTGGCTGGCATCGGCCAGCAGTACTGGATCAACCGCTACCAGCGGGCGCGCGCCACCGCCGAAAAACCTGCCAGGAAAGGGAAGAAGAAGCCGTGAACACGAACGAAACCCAGCCCACGCCGGCTCCCGAGACCGAACCTCGGCGCCCGGGCCGTTGGCTCAAGCCCGACGGCACGCTCGACCGCGACGCCCTGGTGCCCACACTGCGCAACTTCATCTCCGTACTCGTGCGTTCCTGCCGCTTCGACCTCAAGGCCGAGATTCGCGTGCGTCGGCCCGATGCCCCGCCCGACGTGGAGAACCCGGAGATCATCGTCAACTTCCACGGCCGCGACGCCGACCTGCTCTTGCAGCGCGGGGGCGAGTTGCTGCGCGCGGTCGAATACCTGGCCCTGCGCTGGCTGCGACTGGAGCCGCGCCACTACGACCACCTGCGCTTCGACTGCAACGACTCCAAGGCGGCCCGGATTGAGGAGCTGAAGCTCGCCGCCACCACCGCCGCCGACCGCGTCAAGCGCTCCGGCACGCCCTTTCGCTTCAACCCCATGAACCCGCGCGAGCGCCGCATTCTCCACCTGACGCTCAAGGGCGACGCCGCCGTGCGCACCACCAGCGAAGGCGAGGGGACCCTGCGCTCCGTAGTCATCTACCCGGCCGCGCCGGCCACTCCGCCACCAGCGCCGCCCGGCCCACCCGCGGAAGGCTCCACTTCCTGAAGGCCTGAATCCGTCGAGGTAGCTCCGGCCTGGCCGGTAAGTGTGCTCGTTCTTGTCAGACGCCGAGGAAGCCGGCGCTGACCTCTTCGCCCCGGGCATTGATGACGACGCGGAAGGTGAAGGCGGGCGGGGCGTCTCCCGGATTGCTCTGCGCGCCGCGACGCCGGATGAGGCCGCCAAAGCGCAGGTCGGTGTAGTCCACGAGGTGGAGTGTGCCCGCACCGTGCCCGCGCTTCCGGTAGCGCACCACGGGGAAGCGGGCAAACCAGCGAAAGGTCTTGACGCTGGGCAGATTCTCGGCCAGCTCGATGTATGGGTTGGGCTCGGCGCTGGGAAAGAAGGCGAACGCAAGCGCGGAGGGGTCGAGCAGGCTGAACTGGCTCTGGTAGACCCCGGCGCGGGTGAGGATGAGGCCGGTCCAGCGGAAAGGCGAGAGCGGCGCGGGCAGCGCTCCCAGGTTCTTGACCATGAGCGCCTGTTCCCGCGCATACGCCTCCACGCGCTTCACCGCCAGGTGATGGTTGACGCCGCAGAGGGCGAGATAGCCGGCCAGCGCACCGACACCGATCCGGCAGAACGCCGCCCGCGAGTGCTGCAAGCCCCAGCCGTGCACCGCCGGCAGCAAGAATATGCCTGCGAGCAGGCTGCTCACCAGCAGCACCACACGCGTAGGGAAGGCTATCTCCAGGACCGGCGCCACTACCGAGGCTGCCCCCACGGCAAACACGCTGAAGAACAGCCAGACCAGCACGCCCCGCCGCGGCGCACCGCCGCGTTCGCGGTAGATCCAGGCAGCCACTTGCGGCAGCAGGACGGTGGCGGTGAAGGCGAAGTCAATGATGAAGGTCCAATCCCAGGCAGCGCGGGTGGCGCGGAGGGGGCTCCAGATGATGGTGCCAAAGGAAGTGATGAGGTCGAGCAGGATGTGAACCGCGAGCCCCAGAGCGTAGAATCCCCACAGGGTGAGAAAGCGAGGCCTCGGCTTGTTTCGGAGCAGGCGACGCGTCAGGCCTGCCAGCAGGGCGGCAAAGACCGGCAGGGCGACAAACGAGTGGGTGACGCCGCGGTGCCATTCCAGCGTGGCCAGCTCGTTCGGGGCAAAGAGCTCAAAGAAAACGTCGCTGTCGGGGAAGACTGCCCCCAGCGTCACCGCCACCGTGGCCGGGCGGCCGTGGCGCTCGGCCAAGAAGGCCTTGCCGACCAGCGCACCGGTGATGCCATGCGTAATGGTATCCACAAAGGCCTCGTTCTTTGAGAGAATACCCTACCTAGGAGGGCGCAGGGGGGCAGAAGCAAGACGGAGGTCTCCCGTGGGCCGCCGCGCAAGCTGCCTGCTGGTGTTGGCGCTGACGCTCTCGGCCGGGGCCGGGGCTCTTCCGGCCCAGGAGACGACCGTCAAGCGCCCGGTCTTGGTGGTCCCCCGAGTGGAGCGCCCGCCGGAACTGGAAGACTTCCTGGAGATGAGGCCAGCCGATGGCGTAGCCACGCGACTGGCCAAGGTGGAGGGTTTCCTCCAGCGCGCCCCGAGTGATGGCGCGTCGGCCTCCCAACGCACCGAAGCCTACCTCGGCTACGACGACAGAAATCTCTACGTCATATTCGTCTGCTTCGATTCCGAGCCAGAGAAGATTCGCGCGCGCATGGTGCCGCGCGAGCAATTATTCAGCGACCAGGGGGCGTTGGACGACATCGTCTCCGTCGACCTCGACACCTTCCTCGATCAGCGCCGCGCCTATGTGTTTACCGCCAACCCGCTGGGAATCCAGGCCGACACGATCTGGACTGAAGGCCAGGGGCACGACAGCTCGTTTGACACGGTCTGGCAATCCCGCGGGCGTCTCACCCCGCAGGGCTATGTGGTCTGGATGGCCATTCCCTTCAAGAGTCTGCGCTTTCCTGCCACCGCAGACCAGAGCTGGGGAATCCTGCTGAATCGCGACATCCCCCGCAACAACGAGGAGACCTACTGGCCGCACTACTCCAGCCGCATCGAGGGCCGCCTGAATCAGACCGCCTACTTGCAAGGCCTCGCCGCTATCTCCCCGGGCCGCAATCTGCAGTTTATTCCCTACGGGGCATTCCGCTCCTTTCGCGCACTCGACACGCGTGACCCGGCGCAGCCGCGCTTCGTGCGCGACCGCGATGACCCCGACGTGGGACTGGACGCCAAGCTGGTCTTCCAAGACAGCTTGGTGCTCGACCTGGCCCTCAACCCCGACTTCAGCCAAGTTGAATCCGACGAGCCACAGG
>JACQTG010000035.1 GCA_016210895.1 Acidobacteriota bacterium | reverse complement strand
GTGCTCCCGGAAGCTCCCCATCCTACACGAATCCCCACCGGCGGGGAAAACCTTCCCAGCCGCGATGGTATGATGCTCGCGAGCGATGGGCGAAGGTTTCCGCTTCGAGATTCTGGCGCGCAATCCGAACTCGGCGGCGCGCCTGGGCCGGCTGCACACGCCGCACGGGGTGGTGCACACGCCGGTGTTTATGCCCGTGGGGACGGCGGCGACGGTGAAGGCGATGACGCAGGAGATGCTGGAGGAGCTCGCCGCCGAGCTCCTCCTCGCCAACGCCTACCATCTCTACCTCCGCCCCGGCCACGAAACCATCCGCGCGCTGGGCGGCCTGCACCGCTTTATGGGTTGGCCGCGCGCCCTGCTCACTGACAGCGGCGGCTTCCAGGTCTTCAGTATGAACACCCTGCGCCAGGTATCTGAGGAAGGCGTGCTTTTCCGCTCGCACCTGGACGGCAGCCAGCACTTCTTGACACCGGAAAAGGTGGTGGAAGTGCAGGTCGCGCTGGGCGCTGACCTGATCATGGTGCTCGATGAGTGCCTGGAATATCCGGCCAGCCGGGAGAAGGCGCGCCACTCGATGGAGTTGACGCTGCGCTGGGCGCAGCGCTCGCAGCAGGCATATACGAGCCTCCAAGCTGAGACGAACGGCGTCCCCCAGGCCCTGTTCGGCATCGTGCAGGGCGGTACCTATCCCGAGTTGCGCCGCGAGTGCGCATGCCGCCTGGTAGAGCTTGACTTTCCCGGCTACGCCATTGGCGGGCTAGCGGTCGGTGAGCCGCCCAGCTTGAGCTACGAGCTGGCTGAAATCTGCGCGCGCGAGCTGCCTGCAGACAAGCCGCGGTACCTGATGGGGGTGGGCTACCCGGCCGACATCGTCCACTATGTGCGCGCGGGCGTCGACATGATGGACTGCGTCCTGCCCACGCGCAACGCCCGCACCGGCTGCGCCTTTACCTGGGAGGGACGGCTGCAACTCCGCAACGCGCCGTTTGCGCAGGACACCCGACCGATTGATCCGCGCTGCGGCTGCCGCGTCTGTCGGCGCTACACCCGCGCCTACCTGCGTCACCTGATTGCCGCCGGGGAAATCCTCGCCGCCATCCTCATCACCTACCACAATCTCTATTTTTACCTCGACGTGCTGCGCCGCCTGCGCGAGGCTATCCCCGCCGGCCGGCTGGCCGCGCTCGAAGCCGAGCTGCGCGCCGCTTCCGAGGAGCGCGCGTGAGCCAATTTTGCCTTGACAGACTCCGACCCGTTCGGCAGAGTATCTCGGCCACTGGCGGTGTGGGGATTCTGACACCGCCGGGGCTGCGGTCGAACCAATCCTGTCCAACCCGGGTCAGGATTCTAGTTGGGGGCCACTGGAGGGCTGAGGGGTGTATCTGAGCCTGTTGGGGTTGTGGCTGCAACAGCAGCCGAAGGGAAGTGCCTGGGGAGCGTTTCTCCCGCTTCTGTTCATTCTGGTCATCTTTTATCTCCTGCTCATTCTTCCGGCGCAGCGGCAACGCAAGCGCCAGCAGCAAATGTTGGCGGTGCTCAAGGCGGGCGATCGCGTGGTCACCACCGGCGGCATCCTGGGCACCATCGTCGGCATCAAGGACAACGTACTTACGTTGCGCATCGCCGACCAGGTGCGCATCGAAGTGATGCGCTCGGCCATCGCCGGCCTGCAACCCTCCGCCGCGGAATCGGAGAGCAAGTCCTGAGATGAGGCGAGCGTTCCACCGGCCATGACCGTCCTGCGTTGGAAAGCCGTTATTATCCTGGGCCTCACGCTGGCCTGCCTGCTGGGCCTGCTGGCGTTCCAGAAGCAGCCCGACGGGGAGTTCACGCTCAGTTTTCCCACCAGTCTGGCGGCTTTTGAGTCGAACCTACGTCAGCGCATCAACCTCGGACTCGACCTCCGCGGCGGGATGCACCTGATTCTGCAAGTCCAGGTGGAGGAAGCCCTCCGCACCGAGACCGACCAGGTCGCCCAGCGCCTCACCACTACCCTGCGCGAGCAGGCCATCACCTTCACCGAAATCCGCCCGGTTGAGGTCGACCGCATCGCGATTCGCGGCATCCCGGTCGAGCAGACCGACGCTTTCCGCAATTTCATCAATGAGAACTACCGCGGCAGCTATGAGCTCTCGCCCGTACCCGGTGAGTCAAGCGCCTACCACCTGACCATGACGCCCTCCTACGCCGAGGGCATCCGGCGCGACGCCCTGCGCAGCTCGATTGAGACCATCCGCCAGCGCATCGACGCCTTGGGCGTCACCGAACCCACCATCGCCGAGCACGGTCGCGGCGAGTACGAGATTCTGGTGCAACTGCCGGGCGTGGACGACCCGGCGCGGGTCAAGAACATCATCCAGTCCACGGCCATGCTGGAGCTGAAACTCGTGCTCGACGGGCCGTTTTCGAGCGAAGCGGCGGCACTGGCGAGCCGCGGCGGCATTCTGCCGCCGGACGCGGTGCTGCGCCGGTCGGTGGAGCGGGCCCGGGAGGGCTGGTACATGGTCACGCGCAGCTCGGTGGTCACGGGTCGCGATTTGCGCACGGCCCGCGCCGAAGTCGACCCGGAACGCCCCGGGTTTTACCAGGTCAGCTTCTTCCTGTCCCGCGACGGCGCCGCGCGCTTTGGCCCCTTCACCGAGCAGAACATCAACAACCCGATGGCCGTGGTGCTCGACAGCAAGATTTACTCCGTGGCGGAAATCCAGAGCCGGATTGACGATGCCGGGCGCATCACCGGTCAGTTCAGCCTCCAGACCGCCTCCGACCTGGCCCTGGTGCTGCGCTCGGGCGCGCTGCCGGCTTCGCTCCGCTATCTCGAGGAGCGCACCGTCGGCCCCTCGCTCGGCGCGGACTCCATCCGGCAGGGCTTTACCGCAGCCATCGCCGGCTTGCTGGTGGTGGTGTTGACGATGCTCTTCTACTATCGCGGCGCCGGCATCAACGCCACCGTGGCCTTGGTGCTGAACTTGATTATTTTGCTGGCCGCGCTGGCCTACTTCGGCGCCACCCTGACCTTGCCTGGCATCGCCGGCATCGCCCTGACCATCGGCATGGCGGTGGACGCTAACGTGCTCGTCTTCGAGCGCGTCCGGGAAGAGCTGCGCATGGGCAAGGGCGTGGTCGCGGCGGTGGAAACGGGCTTCGACCGCGCCTTCACGACCATCTTCGACACCAATGCCACCACCATCATTGCCGCCGTCTTTCTATTTCTGTTTGGCACGGGCCCGGTGCGGGGCTTTGCCGTCACGTTAACGGTTGGTCTGATCGCCAACGTGTTCACGGCCGTCTACGTCTCGCGGGCGATTTTTGAGTGGGTGCTGAGCCGGCGGGTGCGGCCTACGCGGCTGAGCATCGGATGACGGAATGATCGAACTCTTTCGCGACGCCAACTACGACTTCCTGGGCAAGAAGTGGTACTGCATCGGGGTGTCGCTGGTGTTGATTGCGACCGGGGTGGTTTCGCTCGTCCAGAAAGGCGGGCCGCGGCTGGGGATTGACTTTCGCGGGGGTACGCTCGTCTATGTAAAGTTTGCCGAGCGACCCGAGGTGGACAATCTGCGTGCCGCCCTCGGTCAGCGCGGCTTGGGCAGCAGCACGATTCAGCGCTACGGGCCGGAGGCGAACCACGAGCTCATCATCGGGCTCGAGCAGCAAGGCAGCGAAGAGGAAGCACTCGATACCGGCCGCTTGGCGATCCTGGAAGCTCTCCGCGCAACCTTCGCCACCCCCTCGGACAAGCTCGACGTGAACGGAGCCGGGGTGGACACGCTCACCGAGCGCCTGCTGGCGGCCGATCCCATCGGGTTAGCGGCCCAGCCCGGCGAAGCCACCACCCGCTACCGCCAGATTGCCGAAGCCCTGGCCGATGTCCGCGACACGGAGCGCGGCGGGCTTTTCCGCAGCTTCGAAGAGGTGCGAGCAGTGGAGGGGGTGCCGCCGGCGGCGGCGAACTTCTTCGAGCAGAACGCCTTTCTCTCGCCTTTCGTGGTCCGCAATGTGGAGGTCGTGGGCCCCAAGGTGGGTCGGCAGTTGCGGCTACAGGCCTTGGGAGCGGCCTTGTATGCGCTGGCGGGGATGCTGGTCTACATTGCCTGGCGGTTCCGGCAGTGGGTGTACGGGGGTGCGGCGGTGATTGCCGTCTTCCACGACGTGGCGGTGACGGTCGGCTTCCTGTCCCTGGTTGACTACGAGATCAGCCTGAACGTGGTGGCGGCCCTGTTGACCCTGGTGGGCTTCTCCGTGAACGACACCATTGTGGTCTTTGACCGCGTGCGCGAGAATGTGCGGCTCCTACGGCGCGAACCCTTTCCCCAACTCGTCAACCGCAGCATCAATCAGACCCTGAGCCGTACCATCCTCACGTCCGGCTTGACATTTATCTCCGTACTCGCGCTATTCTTATTCGGCGGCGAGGTCTTGCGGGGCTTCGCCTTTACCCTTGTCGTGGGATTCGTGGTTGGCAGCTACTCAACACTCTTTATTGCCAGCCCGATTGTGGTAGGATGGATGGAGCGGAAACAGCCGGGAATGGGGCCAACGGGCGGTCCAGGCCGGACGGAGAAGCAGCGAGTGGACAAGCAGCCCGTCGAGGTGAATGAAACCGCGAAGGCCGGTGGCAGTGCTACCGGCCGAAAGGGGCGGTAGCTATGTTTGAGCAAATGCTCGAATCGGCCAGAAGCAGGCCGAAGCGCAACCCGTGGGCGTATGCGCTCTCGCTCGTCGCTCAGATTCTGGTCCTGGGTGTGATGATCTTGATTCCCTTGCTCTACACCGAAGCTCTGCCCATGCACGAGTTAGTGGGCATTCTGGTCGCTCCGCCTCCACCGCCTCCACCGCCTCCGCCGCCCGCTCCCAAGGTGGCGCCGCGCGTCGTGCGCAAGGTCAGCCTGATGGACGCGGGCAAGCTGCGCGCACCCACGAAGATTCCAGAACGCGTGGCCATCATCCGGGAAGAGGAGCTGCCCGTGGACACGGGCGTGGTGGGTGGCGTTCCGGGAGGTATATCCGGCGGGCAGATGGGTGGCGTCATCGGAGGTGTCATTGGGGGTATCCCCGCGCCGCTCGCGCCGCCGGAGCCGCCCAAGCGCATCCGCGTCTCCAGCGGCGTGCAGGCGGCCAAGAAGGTCCGAAACGTCGAGCCGATCTATCCGCCGCTGGCCAAGCAGGCGCGCATCCAGGGGACCGTGAAGCTCGAAGCCATCATCGGCAAGGATGGGTTGATTCAGAACCTGATTGTTCTCAGTGGTCACCCGTTGCTCGTGCAGTCGGCGCTGGATGCGGTCCAGCAGTGGCGCTACCAGCCCACGCTGCTGAACAACGAGCCGGTCGAGGTCGTGACCTACATCGACGTGCATTTCCGTCTCTACTGAGGAGTTAGCTCGGTCCAAGCGGTGTCCGTGGTGCAGATGAGCCTGAAAGGGGGAGGTTGAGAATGCTTGCCACTCTGTACACGCTAGCCTTCTGGTTGCAGGAACAGCAAGTGGTGGGGTGGGACCTGCGCAGCATGTGGGGCGCAATGGGATGGCCGGCGCGCACTGTGGTCATCATCCTGTTCATTATGTCCGCCTGGTCGGTGGGAGTGATGATTGACCGCGGGCTGACCTATGCCGCCGCGCGCAAGCAGTCGCGTATCTTTGTCCAGGCGGTGTCCGGGGCGCTGCGCGATGGCAAACTGGACGAGGCCATCCGCATCGCCGAGCGCAACAAAAAGAGCCACATCGCCAAAGTGGTGGCCACCGGCTTGCAGGAATTCCAGACTGCCTCGGAGATTCCCGGGCAAGAAATCGACGCCAGTCAACGCGCGCTCGAACGGGCCATGGCCATTGTCCACGCCGAACTAAAGCGCGGCCTGGGGGGGTTGGCCACCATCGGTGCCACCGCGCCCTTCGTGGGGCTGTTCGGCACCGTGGTCGGGATCATCAACGCCTTCCGCGGCATCCACGCCGAGAAAGCCACCGGCTTGACCGCAGTTGCCGGCGGTATCGCCGAGGCGCTCGTAGCCACCGCCATCGGATTGTTCGTGGCTGTGCCGGCGGTGTGGATGTACAACTACTTCACCAGCAAGATCGAAGCCTTCGACGTGGAAATGGACAACAGCTCCAAGGAGCTGATCAACTACTTCATCATGCGGCGCGCCAAGAAGTAGGAGCCGACGATGTTCAAGATCCAGACCCTCCAGGTCACTTCCGAGATCAACGTGGTGCCGATGGCCGACATCATGTTGGTGTTGCTGATCATCTTCATGGTGGTCACGCCCATGCTCCAGAAAGGCGTGAGCGTGGACCTGGCACGGACCCAAAACCCCCGCCAGATGCCTGATGCCGACAAGGAGGATGCGATCGTGCTGGCTGTCACTCGCAGCGGCAACATTTTCCTCGTCAACCAGCAGATTGCCATCGAGGAGATTACCGCTCAGGTGAAGGAGCGGTTGCAGGCACGCCTGGACAAAACCGTCTACGTCAAGAGCGATGCCCGCGCCCGCTACGGAGACGTGGTCAAAGTGGTGGATGAGGTGCGGGCCGCGGGGGTGGATCAGCTTGGCCTGCTGACCGAAAAGGTTGAAACCAAGCGTCCCGGCCCGGGCATGCCGGTCGTGGGCGAGACCGAAGGTACCACGCCCTAGAGGAGGAACCCCCGATGGGAATGAAAGTCGGAGGCGGCAAAGGGGAGATGTCGGAGCCCAACGTGGTTCCCTTTATCGACATCCTGCTCGTGCTCATCATCATCTTTATGGTGATCACGCCCTTGATCCCCAAGGGGCTGGATGCGCTGGTGCCGCAGCCGCCCCCGCCGGGCACGGAGACCCGGGAAGACGTTTTGCAGCGCACCGTCGTGATCCAGGTGTTGGCCGTGGGAGGCAGGATTGCGGTCAAGATCAACCAGGATGACGTCACCTGGGACATGCTGGGGCCGCGGCTGAACGAAATCTTCAAGACCCGGGCGGAAAAAATCGCCTTCGTCAAGGGCGATGACGTACTGGAGTTCCACGAGGTCGCCCGCGCCATCGACATTGCCAAGATGTCGGGCGTGGAGAAAATTGGCCTGATCACGGCCAAGATCGAGAAGGGTCAGTAAGCTCCGCCCCCTGTACCGGCTCCGAGGTTCAACCGACGCTCCCGGGAGGCGTCACTCGATGCAACGTTCGCGTCTCGCCGTGGTTTTGCTCGTCCTCTTCTTCACCGCGGTCGCTCTCACCGGCTGCAACAAGCTGAAGGCGCGCGACGAACTGAACAAAGGCGTCCGCGCCTACAAAGGCGCCCAGTTTGACACCGCCATCGAGCATTTCAAGCGCGCCATCGAGCTTGATCCCCAACTCATCAACGCCCGCGTCTACCTGGCCATTGCCTACGCCAGCCAATTCGTGCCCGGCTCGCCCTCGGAGCCGAATAAGCAACTCGGGCGCAGCGCCATTGAAGCCTTCGAAGACGTGCTCGAGATTGACCCAGCCAACGTGACCAGCCTCTCCTACATCGCCAGCCTCTATTTTGGTCTGCAGGAGTTCGAGAAGGCCAAGGAATATCGCCGCCGCCTGATGGACGTGGACGCCAACAACCCCGAGCATCCCTATTCCATCGGCGTGATTGACTGGACGCTGACCTACAAGCCGCGGATGGAGCTGAAGAATCGGCTCAGGCTGCAGCCGGAAGAGACTCTGCCGCGGCGGGCGCGCGAGGAACTCGCGGCGCAGAACGGGCCGCTCGTGGAAGAAGGGATTGAGATGCTCCAGCGGGCGCTGGCGATGAAGCCGGACTACGCCGACGCCATGGCCTACCTGAACCTGATGTATCGGGAAAAGGCCGATTTGGTCGCTAGTGCCCGGGAGCGCGAGGAGCTTCTCCAGCAAGCCGACGACCTGGCCGAGCGGGCACAGGAAATTATGAAGCAGAAAGCCTCAGCGCCCGCGGCCACGACCTAGCCCTGCCGTCTGTCCGAACCCCCACCGCATTTCTGCTAGAATAGGTTTTCGCGCTCGGGGAGTACGCTTCGAGTCCGGCTCAAGGCCAGCGATGCGTGTATCCAAGTCCACAGCACGCGCCGCCGATTCGCTGACCGCTACGCGGTTTGCCGAGCTGGCGGAAAAGGTGCAGCAGTACCGTCCCCGGG
>JACQTG010000303.1 GCA_016210895.1 Acidobacteriota bacterium | reverse complement strand
TTGGCAAGTGCCATCCCGCTCGTGCCCGCGCAGCAGGCGCAAGAGGTGGCCCCGAAAAGGGTCAATCTCAATACCGCGACGGTCGAAGAACTGAAACAGCTACCCGGTATCGGGCCGAGCCTGGCCCAGCGCATCGTCGCTCACCGAGAAAAAAATGGCCGCTTTCGTAGAATCGAGGAGTTGCTGATCGTTCGCGGTATTAACCGAAAGAAATTCGAGGCTCTGCGGTCGCTCATCTACGTCGAGAAACCGCCCACTCCCGGGAGTCAGCGAGAGAAACCTGGCTAGCGAACGGCGCGTTCGACGAGCATTAGGGCAAGAGTGACGGCGAGAAACACGGCGAGCACTAACAGAACCGCCGGGAAGCGCCAGGCGAGCAGGACAACCCCTGCGAGCAGGATTATGTCAATCAGGAACTCGCCCGCGCGCTTCATTCCGCTTCGGTCACGCGCGTTTCGAGCGGAATCGGAACCTGCTCGATAATCTGAATCGAGAACCCTTCTAAGGCGGCCACTTTGCGCGGGTGGTTCGTGAGCAGGCGGATAGTGCGGGCGTTCAAGTCGGAGAGAATTTGCGCTCCAATGCCTGACTCGCGCTGAATCTGTCGCTGGTGGGCCGGGTCGGCTGGATTCATGTAGCTGTGCTGGTGGTAGGAGATCGCGGTTCGCTCGCCCAGCGTTTCTAGACCAAAGCCGCGTCCCGTCTGGTGCAGATAGACAAAGACGCCGCGGCCTTCCTGCCCGATGATTGCCAGGCTCTTTTCGATCAGCTGTCGGCAGTCGCAACTGCCTGAACCGAAGACGTCTCCCGTCAGGCAGTGCGAGTGGACCCGCACGAGAATCGGTTCATTCGGCGAGATCGTGCCCTTGACTAGGGCGACGTGTTGCTCGCCATCGAGTTCTGACTCGTAGGCGACCATCTGAAACTCGCCAAAGCGCGTGGGCAGCACCCCCTCGGCAATGCGGCGAATGTAGCGCTCCGTCCGCAGCCGGTACCGGATCACATCTGCCACGGTGGTCATTTTCAGTCCGTGTTGGCGGCAGAAGGCGGCGAGTTCCGGCACCCGCGCCATCGACCCGTCATCGTTCATTACCTCGCAGATGACCCCGGCGGGTGTCAGGCCGGCCAGCCGCGCCAGGTCGACTGAGGCTTCTGTCTGGCCGGCGCGCACCAGCACGCCGCCCTTGCGCGCGCGGAGGGGGAAAACGTGACCGGGGCGGACCAAGTCGGAGGGACGCGTGGCCGGGTCCACGGCCGTGCGAATGGTGGCGGCGCGGTCCGCGGCGGAGATACCGGTGGAAATGTCCAAGCGGGCGTCAATCGACTCGCAGAAAGCTGTCCCGTAAGGCGAAGTGTTTTCGTCACTCATGGCCCGCAAGCGCAGATAGTCGCACCGCTGCGGCGTCAGCGTCAGGCAGATAAGTCCGCGGCCGTGCTTGGCCATAAAGTTGATGATCTCGGGCGTGACCTTCTCCGCCGCTACGGCCAGGTCACCTTCGTTTTCACGATCCTCGTCATCCACAATGACCACGATCTGGCCCTGGCGGATTTCTTTGATTGTCTCTTCGACGGTGCAAAACTCTACACGCTCAGTGGACATAGAGCTTCTCAATTCCCCAACACACGATAGATGAGAGCACCCAAGGCGGCAGCGCCGGGGATGGTCAGCACCCACGCCCAGAGGATACGTCGAGTTACGCCCCAGCGTACAGCCGTCAGGCGTCGCGAGGCACCCACGCCGATGATGCACCCAGTGATGGTGTGGGTCGTGCTGACCGGGATTCCAGCCTGGGCCGTGCCAAAGAGCGTCACGGCTCCGGCGGTTTCAGCGGCAAAACCCCCGAATGGATTGAGCTTGGTGATGCGCTGCCCCATGGTCTTGATCACGCGCCAGCCGCCCGCCATCGTACCCCCGGCGATGGCCGCGTGGCAGGAAATAATAACCCAAAACGGTACTTCATAGTTGTCTAGCGCACCGCCGGCCACCAGCGCCGCGGTAATAATGCCCATCCCTTTCTGTGCGTCGTTCGTGCCGTGGCCCAAACTGTAGCCGGCGGCGGAAAGCAATTGCAGCCGGCGGAACCATCGGTCCACGCGCTGAGGCGCCTGTCGACGCACGACCCAGCTCGTCAGGACTGTGACGCCGTACGCTGCGAACAGACCAATGAACGGAGCGAGGAAAATGAACAGGACGGGTTTCGTCCAGCCCGAGCTGATGAGCGCGACATGGCCGGCTTTGGCTACGGCTGCGCCGCCATAGCCCCCCATCAGCGAGTGCGAAACACTGATGGGAAGGCCAAGCCAAGTGCACACGGCCGTCCAGATGATGGCGCCGAGCAGCCCCGCGAGCAGGACATATTCGTTGACCATCTCCAGGTGAACCAGTCCCCGGCCCATTGTCTTCGCCACGGCGGTGCCAAAGGCGAAGGCGGCGACGAAGTTCCAGAAGGCAGCCCAGGCCACGGCCACCAGAGGTGTGAGCACGCGCGTCGAAACGATCGTGGCGATGGAGTTCGCGGCGTCGTTCCAGCCGTTCGCGAACTCGAACAGCAGCGCCATGACCACAATGAGAACGAGCAGGCTGAAACTGTCCACCAGGCCTACTCCACGAAGGCGGGTTTGGGCCGGGAAGACTGCTCTGGGTTCATCGAACTATGGGTAGTACGGGCGCGGGTCCGCTCACGCGCTCTTCAGGACAACGCCTTCGAGGACGTTGGCTACGTCCTCGCACTTGTCGGTGGCAAATTCGAGAACTTCAAAGAGTTCTTTCCACTTGATGATCTCGACCGGATTCTGTTCCTCTTCGAAGAGGTTTGCGATGGCCGCCCGCACCGAGCGGTCGGCCTCGTTTTCCAGGCGGTTGATTTCAATGCAATGCTCGAAGATTCGGTCTTGTTTTTCGAGCTGCAAGACGGCGGAGTGAATCTCGTTGGCTGCCTTTTGCAGGGTACGGGCCAGTTCCACCATCCCGGGCCGTATGGACTGAATCCGGTAGATGACCAACCGGCTGGCCACCGCGTCAATCAGGTCGAGAACGTCGTCGAGCTTACTGGCCAGTTCGTGTATGTCCTCGCGATCGAGTGGGGTGATAAACGTTTGGTTGAGTCGCGTGAACAGGTCGTGGGTCATCTGGTCGCCGTGATGCTCAAGGTCTTTGAGGTGAGCCACTTTCTCTTCCACACCACGATAGTCTTCCAGCAGGTTCACCAGGGTCTGGGCGGCGGCCTGGATATTGGCCGTTACTTCCGTGAATTGGTCGAAAAAGGTTTTCTCACGTGGCAAGAGACGTGCCAGCACACTCGCCATAAGCTCCCCCGTCTTCCGTGATGATCGACTTAAGTCCCGCTCGCGCGCTAACTATACTCAACCGCCGCACTGCGTGCAACCGCCAGCCACTAGCGGCGACCCGAGCGGATACGCCCGATCCTATTCGGACTTGTTGGCAGCTTTGCCCAGGCCGAGGCGGTCGATCACGCCCAGAATGTCCTCCGCCCGGGGTCGCACCCGGTAGTCTTCGGTCAGATTCACCCAACGAATGACCCCCCTCGGCGTCGAGCAGGAACTCGGCTGGGCGGGCGATGTCTGAGGAGCCGGGTCCGCCCCCGGCGTGCACCAGATCATAGCGGCGGATAACTTCACGCTCAGTGTCAGCCAGGATGGAGAACGTGTAGCCGCGCTGCTCGCAGAGTTTTTTTGTCTGCTCCGGTGTATCCACCGAAATACCGTTCACGCGGACATTGCGCTTGTTGAATTCTTCCAGGTGCTGCTGCAGACCGCGCAGCTCAGAGTTGCAAAACGGTCACCAGTAGCCCCGGTAAAAGACGAGCAGCACGGGTTGGCCGTGCAAGTCGGCGAGCTTCACCGGCTTGCCATTCTGGTCAAGCAAAGTAAAGTCGGGCGCCCGCTCGCCCACCTTGGGAGCGCCTTTCGAAGGCGGAAGCTGAGCCGAGAGGTAGAAGTTGTAAGAAATGAAGAGTGCGAATACGAGTACGCTCAGCCCGGCCAGTACTGGCCCAACGATCCGCCCCCGATAGCGCGCCGGCTCGCGGCGGGCCCGCCGAGTGCCACGCCAGAGCAGAACAAAACCTGGAACAAACAAGAGCAAGTTGAGCCAGGGAACATCCCGCGTGAGGGGAAACTGGCTGAAAAAGAGAAAATAGCTCAGGAAAGCAAAGGCGACCGCGAAGAAGCCCAAGTAGATGGATGCGTTCCACTGACGCCTCATCTCGTCACCCTGCGGTGCCTATCCTGGTATCGGGTGATTAGATGTACCAGAAATCCGAGCGTTCATAAAGACTTACTCTCCTGCGATGTCCATGGTTTGCTTTTGCTGGGGGAATCAGGAACAATACGGCTCGCTCGAGGAGACAGATGAGTGGCGACGCGCCCTACATCCAGTTTGAGCACGTATACAAGTCGTTCAACGGCTTGCCCGTTCTGATTGACATCAGCTTCGACGTGGGTCCGGCTGAGACGATTGCCATTCTGGGCCGGAGCGGTGTGGGCAAGAGTGTCACCCTCAAGCACATCGTCGGCTTCCTCAAACCCGACAGGGGGCGCGTGTGGGTAGCAGGCCGAGATATTACCGATGTCAGCGAGGATGAGCTGACGGAGATCCGCAAGCGCGTGGCAATGGTGTTTCAATCCGGCGCTTTGTTTGACTCGCTCACGGTGGCGGAGAATGTCGGGTTTCCCCTCGAAAAACGTGAAGACCTGAGTGAGGAAGACAAGCAGCGTCGCGTGTTCGAACTGTTGGAAGAGGTTGGGTTGGAGGACTATGCTCACCATATGCCGGCTGACCTCTCAACCGGGATGAAGCGTGCGGTGGCGATTGCCCGGGCGCTGGCGGCGGAGCCGGAGGTCGTGCTCTACGACGAACCAACAACCATGGTGGATCCGATCATGGTCCAGACCATCACCGAGCTGATCTGCAAACTAAAGGAAAAGCTTCACAAGACCTCGGTCGTCGTCACCCACGATGTCCAGTTGGCCACGCGGCTGGCTGACCGCATGGTGTTCCTGCATGAAGGGCGAGTGGCGTTCTTCGGCACGGTGGCCGAGTGGGAACAAGCCGAGGAGGAGGCCATCCGCGACTTCCGCTTGCTCGACGCCCTGCCCGTTGGGGGCGCGGCCGGGAGCTGAGGGGTCGGCGAAGGAGAAGCCACACGAACTCCGTGACGCAGAACGACTCAGGCGCGTCCGACTGGTTTCATCCCGCCCGCGCTGCCTACCGCTTCACGATTCTCCTCTTTGTCAGCCTGATGCTCGTCGGGAACTATTTTGCCTACGACAGCATCGGTGCCCTTGCCCCGCTGATGATCGAAGGCATGGGGATCGGCCGGGAGCAGATCGGGATGCTCTACAGCTTCTATAGCTGGCCAAACGTCATCATGGTGTTTATCGGCGGCTTCCTCATCGACCGCCTTGGTACGCGGGTGATGAGTCTGGTGTTTTCCGCCCTGATCGTTCTCGGGGCCTCCCTGGTGGCCCTGGCGCCGCTCTTCTGGCTGATGCTGGCTGGGCGCGTCATCTTCGGCATCGGGGCGGAGTCGCTGATTGTCTGCCAGAGCGCCATCCTGGCGAAATGGTTCAAGGGGAGGGAACTGGCCTTTGCCTTCGGACTGAGCCTGACGTTCATGCGCCTGGGTACGTTGTTCAGCTTCAACACGGAAGCCTGGATCGCCGAGCAGTTTCAAAGCTGGCGGATTGCCCTGTGGGTGGCGGCTGCACTCTGTGGGTTTTCGCTGGTGTCCAACCTAGTCTACGTCTATTTAGAGCAGCGCGCCCGGGGCCGCGTCGTATTGAGTGAGGGGGCGGCCGGAGACAAAATCGTTCTGGCGGACGTCAAACAGTTCAATCGTTCCTACTGGTTTGTCACTGCACTGTGCGTGACCTTCTATTCGGCCATTTTTCCTTTCACCGCCTTCTCGACCGACTTCTTCCACGACAAGTGGGGCTATCCGGTGATGACCGCGGGTCGCATCACCAGCATCGTCATCTTTGCCTCCATGATTCTATCGCCCATCCTCGGCCGGGCGGTGGACCGGATTGGCCGACGCGGCACGATGATGATGGTGGGCGCCGTGCTTCTCATTCCCTGCTACTTGACGATGGGGCTGACCACACTTTCCCCCCTCGCGCCCATGGCCCTCATCGGCTTTGCCTTCTCGCTCGTCCCGGCGGCGTTGTGGCCGGCGGTGCCGCTGATCGTCGAGCCCAAGAACGTTGGCACGGCCTTTGGGCTGATGACGATGATTCAGAACATCGGGCTGGCCACCTTCCCGTGGCTGGTAGGCTGGCTGCGGGATGTGACGCACACCTACACAGGGGGGATGGTCGTCTTTGCCGGGCTGGGCGTGGTGGGGTTCGTCTTCGCCATCCTGCTGAAGCGGGCTGACGCACAGGCCGGCGGCGGCCTGGAACGTCCGTGAGGTCTTAGGCGCTGGGCTTTCGCTGTCTCCAGCTTGGGGGGAGGTACACGCGGAACCGGCCGCCGTCTTCCTGCGTTGAGAAAAATTCGATGACGCGGTTGGATCGTGCGCGGGTTTTCTTGCGCCTTGTTTTCCGCCGGACGTTGCCTCTTGCGCGGGGCACAGCTTAGAAGCCCTCCTCGCGCAGACGAGCCAGTGTAATCGCCGCGGCTGGAGCGCGGCGCGCGGCGATGCGCTCCTCGAGCAACTTTTCCACGTATTTCGCCAGCACGTCACATTCAAGGTTGACCGGCTCGCCCGGCTCGAGCGTTCTCAGGTTGGTGTTTTCGAACGTGTAGGGGATGATGGCAACGGCCAACTCGGTTCCCGCCATGGCAGCCACCGTCAGGCTGATGCCGTCAATCGCCACGGAGCCTTTCTCGGCCAGATAGCGCGTCAAGGTTTCCGGCACGTGCACCCGCAGCCACCAGCCCTCCCCCGCTGGCTCGAGCGCGCGAAACTTACCGGTACCATCCACGTGGCCTTGGACAATGTGGCCGCCTAGCGGCGTCGTCGGCGTGAGCGGCAACTCCAGGTTCACCACACGGCCGGGTTTCAATACGCTGAAGCTCGTCCGCTTCACCGTTTCCTCGGAAAGGTCAGAGGTGAAACTCTTTTCTGTGCGTGCAGTTACTGTCAGGCAGACTCCATTGATGGCAATGCTTGAGCCGACGGCCAACCGGTCCATCACTTTGTGGGCTTCCACCTCTAGCGTGCCGCCGCTGGCTGAGACAGCGAGGCGCCCCACGCGCCCTACTTCTTCAATGATCCCCGTAAACATCGCGCAGGTAACCTTCCACGGCAAAATCAGGGCCGAAGCGGTGCAAGCGATAATGGAGCAGGGTCGTGGGCCCTTCCGCCCAGTCGCGCCCAGGCGCCAACAAGGGCAGGGAACGGTCACCGAGAAACTTCGGTGCGTAGAAGAGAAACACCTTGTCGACCAAGCTGGCCTCGAGCGCATTGGCGTAGACTTGTGCGCCTCCCTCGACCAGCACGCTCGTGATTTCTCGTGCCGCTAGGCGGCGCAGGATGACGCCGAACGCCAGCTTGCCATCCAACTCCCGAATGCATTCAACCTGGACGGCGCGGGCTTCCAGCTCGCGGCGCTTGCCGGGCGAAGCATCTTCGGAAGTAAAGACCAGCACGTCGTTGGCGGCGGTGCGCACGAGTTGCGACTCCAGCGGGATGCGCAGCCGTGTGTCGAGCACGACACGCAGCAGCGGGCGTCGCCGGGGGCGTCCGCTGCGGTCGGTGAGGAGCGGGTCATCGGCAAGCACGGTGCCAACCCCGGCGAGGATGGCGTCGTGCTGGTGACGCAAGGTCTGCACAAACGCGCGCGACTCATCCGAGGTGATCCACCGTGCGTTGCCAGTGTCGTTCGCAATCTTGCCGTCGAGCGTAAGCGCGGCTTTCACGGTCACGTGGGGACGCCCGGCGCGGATGTAGCAGGCAAAGGCCTCGTTCAATCGCCGGGCTTCTTCTTCGTGCACGCCCACCTCGACCTCCAGACCCGCGGCCCGCAGGAGCTCAAATCCCCGCCCGCTGACTCGCGAATTGGGGTCGGCCATGGCTGCCACTACGCGCGTCACCCCGGCGGTTTGGATGGCTTCGACGCAGGGTGGCGTCCGGCCGGTGTGGCAGCAGGGCTCGAGGTTGGTATAGAGAGTGGCGCCCCGAGCGTGCGCGCCAGCCTGTTCGAGGGCCAAAACTTCCGCGTGCTTGATGCCGTCGTAGGTGTGAAACCCTTGTCCGACGACTTCGCCCGCGCGTACGACAACCGCACCGACCAACGGATTGGGGCTGGCGAGCCCATGCCCGTCGGCCGCGAGCCGGAGGGCTTGCGCCAACCACTCGCTGTTTGTGCGCAGTTCGACGCGGGTAGGCATAGTCCTACGTCCGGGCCTCGCTCCCTGGAGCCGCGAGCAGGGAGTCTACAAAGGCTTTGGCGTCAAACTCGACCAGGTCATCGAGCTGCTCGCCGGTGCCCAGGTAACGGATAGGCAGCGCGAGCGCACGCGCGATGGCGATGGTGATGCCGCCTTTAGCCGTACCATCAATCTTGGTCAACACAACTCCTGTGACTCCGATGCGCTGGGTGAACTCGCGCGCTTGGGCCAAGCCGTTCTGGCCGGTAGTGGCATCGAGCACGAGCAGAATCTCGTGGGGAGCCGAGGGCAGGAGTTTCTGTGCGGTGCGCTTCATTTTTTCGAGTTCTGCCATCAAGTTGGCTTTGGTGTGCAAGCGGCCCGCCGTGTCTACGAAGACAGCATCCAAGCCTCGCTGCTGTGCGGCCCTGATGGCATCGAAGACAGCGGCTGCCGGGTCACTCCCGGGCTTGGGCCGCAAGATTTCGCATCCCAGCCGCCCGGCCCAGGTTTCCAGTTGCTCACCCGCAGCCGCGCGGAAGGTATCGGCGGCACACAGGAGCACCCGGTCGCCTTGCTCCTGCCAGCGGTGAGTTAGCTTGGCAAGGCTGGTCGTCTTACCAGTCCCGTTCACTCCGACAAAAAAGATCACAAAGGGCCGCTCCGCGGAGGAGGATGCTGGCAGACGGTCGTCTGTGGAGCGCAGGGCACAGGTCAGCTCATGGTGGAGCGCCGCACGCAGCGCCGCTCCGTCGGCCAGTTCATTTCGTGCGAGCCGTTCCCGCAGGTGTTCGAGGACTTCGCGGGTGGTGGTGGTGCCCACGTCGGCGGCCAACAGGACCGCTTCCAGCTCTTCTAGTCGCTCTGGCGGAATTGCCTTCGGGCCCCGCAGCAGCTCATCTAGGTGCTCGCTGAACTGCTCGCGTGTGCGAGCTACGGCGCGCTGCATGCGACCCAGCCATCCCCGGTTGTCCTCGCTCATGTCGACTGCACCCAGTCGGACGAATCCAGGCTATTCTAACAGAGGCAGCAGACCCGGGTAGGGCTGGGAGTGAATGGTTCTGGAGGGGGCGTCGCGAGAACGGCTTCTGGCGGGGCTAGACTTCCACCATTTGCGGGGTGAGCTTCAGGCGACCCGTGGAGACAGCCTTCTCCAACGCAGCCACAACATCGGGGTCGAACTTTTTCCCCACCAGGGCCTTGATTTTCTCCAAGGCCATTTCCAGCTCCATGGCCGCCTGGTAGGGGCGGTTGGTGGTCATGGCGTCGAGCGTGTCAGCCACGGCGATGACGCGGGCCATCAGTGGGATTTCTTCGCTCTTGAGCCCGTAGGGGTAGCCGTTGCCGTCGCGACTTTCGTGGTGGTACTCGATGCCCGGCAGCATTTCCCGTAGCTGGGCGACCGGCCGGATGATGTTGGCGCCTTTAATGGTATGCTGCTTCATCACCTCGAATTCTTCGGCGGTCAGGCCGGTGGGCTTCTTCAGGATGCGGTCGTCGATGCCGATTTTGCCGACGTCGTGGAGCATGGCGGAAATGCGGATCTTATACACTTCCTCTTCCGGCAGACCCATGGCTTCGGCCAGGATGACGGAGTACTTGGCCACGCGGCCGGAGTGGCCGCGGGTGTAGGGGTCTTTCTCGTCGATGGCGGCGCCCAGGGTGCGAATGGAGCCGAGGAAGAGCTCGTGGTTTTCCTGCGCTGCCTGCTTGAGTCGCTCGACGTACCGCTCCAGGTCATCCGTCATCAGGTTGAAGGTCTGGGCCAGTTCGCCGATTTCGGTTCGACTGGTCAACGTGACGCGGCGGGAGAAGTCCCCTTTGGCGATGGCGCGTGTGGATTGGGCGAGATGCTGAATGGGGGTGGTAATCCGTTGGGCCGAGATGTAGCCGATGAGTACGCTTAGCAGGATCGTGACCAGGGCAAGCCCCAGCGCCGAGCGCTCCATCTGAATAGCTACGCGAAAAGCGTCGGCGGTGGGCTTCTGAGCGATCACGCCCCAGTCGAGTTCCACTACCGGCGCGAAGGTACCGAGCATCTCCGTGCGGCGGTTGTTCCTCTCCAGCTGGAAGGTAGTCGTGACGGTGGTCAGCGTGCTGCCGGAAAGGAAATCCTGCACAATGGGCACATCGGTCATATCCTGGCCGACGGGGTAATTCTCTTCATCCGGACCCAGCACGAGCCGTCCGGCGCGATCCACCACATAGGTGACCAGGCTCCAGCGCTTGGCGTCTGCGAGCCATTGGCTGGATTGCTTCAGCCGCACCTGGATCGGATTCAAGCGCACGAGCGCGGCAATCATCCCTTTTTCTTGTCGCTGGTGCACCAGCGGTATGGCCAGCAACATCACGGGAATTTTTTCCTGGCCGCGCTGGACGACCATGGCTCCGCCATGGAATTGCATTCCCTGGTGGGCGGCCTCGGCGGCACGATCCATGATGCGGCGGAAAAACAGGTCTTCCTGGGGCGTGGGGCTGCCGGCCTGAATACCCCGAAGCTGCGGGTTGACGATGGCGACGTAGAGAACGTTCTCCGTGGAGCGGATGAAGTTTTCCGTGGCCTCGCGCAAGCCCTTTTCTCGTACCGGATTGCCCACATCCTCAATGCCGGCGCTCGCTTCCAGCAATCGCACCAATGATTCGACCTGCGTCAGCAAGTTGTTGCGGTAGAGGCGAATCTCCTCGGCGACCGAGCGGGTAATGGTGTTTTGCAGCAGCCGTTCGTTGGTCTCGAGCTCTTGTCGGTTTTGCGTAGCCACGACGCGACTGTAAAAGAGCAGCGGCACCACGCTCAACAGCACCAGGACCGAGAGCACGAGATAAAGAATAGGAATGCGCTTGGGGAGGAACGAATGGAAGAATTCGTGGACGGCTTGTCGCAGGTTGTTTACTCCCCTAGTCATGCGGGAAAAGTTGGCCCTATTCTAGCCGAAGGAGAGGCCTAAATCAACGCCGGCGTACCCCAGCGCCAAGCTCGAACACTCACAGCCCATGCCTGGGGCGGGCAAACTCGAAGCGCTTGAGCTTGCTGTACTCAGCGCCCTCGCGCGAAAGCCGGCTCTGGAAGAGGAAAAACTCACGCACCGTCTGCCGGGCCAACTCCCGGTCAGCTAAGTCCAGAACCACTTGCGCGAGGCGCGGGTCGCGCCGGGGGGTACGGAAGCGGCCGAGGGTCAGGTGGGGCCGAAGCGGGCGTTTCTCAGGCGAAATGCCGAGCCC
>JACQTG010000302.1 GCA_016210895.1 Acidobacteriota bacterium | reverse complement strand
TGGGCGAGCGGAATGTATTCCTCTTCGGTCTCGGTGTCGATCAGCACGGCGTGGCGCTGGTTGAAGGTGCCGCGGCGGCTATCCTGGCCGCTCAGCCGCACGGGAATACCCTGGCGGACCAGCGAGCCGAAGGCCAGCGCCTCGGCCATGCCGAAATCCACCGGCCGCTGCCCGCGGCCCATCTCGGCACGCTGTTCGAGCAGACGCTTGACCTTGGGATGGATGGCGAAGCCTGACGGGTAACGCGTCACCCCCTCGGCAATCGCCCGCAGCTCGGCTTCCTCCACGCCCGTTTCCACTTCATAGCTCGGTTTGTAGCGTCCCCCCGTGTAAGGCGCCCAGTACTCCGGGAGTTCGTAGAGCCGGGGTTTCTTCTCAGCGCTTTCGGCCTTTTTCTGCGCTTCCTCCAGTTCTGAGCGAGTTTTCTCCGCCAGATCTCGGGGATCGACCCCAATCTTCTTGGCGTAGGACTGCCAGAGCGGCGGATGGGACTCGATCTTCCGGTAGAGCCGAGGTTGCGTGATCGACGGGTCGTCCACTTCGCTGTGGCCGTGGCGTCGGAAGCCAATCAGGTTGACGACCACAGGACTGAAGAACGTGTACCGGTAGTCTAGCGTCAGGCGGCCCACGCGCACGACGGCATCGGCATCCTCGGCATTGACGTGGAAAATCGGTATGGGCAGGCGCTTGACGGCGTCGGAGGCAAAGCGCGAGGTGTGGAGCTCGCGCGGCGGGGTGGTGAAGCCGATGAGGTTGTTGACAATGATGTGCACCGCGCCGCCCACGGAGAAGCCTTCGAGGCCGGTGAAGTTCAGCGTCTCGGCCCAAATGCCTTGCCCGGCGAACGCGGCATCGCCGTGCAGCAGAATCGGCAGCACGCGCGCCGGTCCGTCCTCTCCCAGCCGCACCTGCTTGGCGCGGCCGCGGCCGAGCGCGACCGGGTCCACCGCTTCGAGATGGCTGGGGTTCGAAACCAGATGGACGCGCAGTTCGCGGCCGCTTCGCGTCCGATAGGTGCCGGTCGCTCCCAGGTGGTACTTGACGTCGCCGCCGCCGAGCACGCTGCGCGGGTCCACGTCCTAGAAGCCGGCGAAGACGTCGACAGGCGAGCGCCCCACGATGTGCACCATCACATTGAGCCGGCCACGATGGCTCATGGCGATGATCGCTTGCTCGGCAGTGCATTCGGCCGCGGCGTCGAGGATGGCATCGAGCAGCGGAATCAGCGCTGCCATCCCTTCAAGCGAGTAGCGCTTCGTTCCCAGATAGCGGGTCTGGAGAACCTGCTCGAAGAGCTCGGCCTGGATGAGCCGCTCCAGGATGCGCTCGCGGTCGAGCACCTTCGGCTCCGATTCGATGCGCTCGATGAGCCAGCGACGGCGTTCCGGGTTGGGCAGATGCATGAACTCGAAGCCGATGGTGCTGCAGTAATACTTTCGCGCCTCTTCGGCCACCGGGCCGGTCAACTCCAGTTCCGGATGCTGTTCCGGCTGCAGGGACTGTCTGAGTGGGTCGAGGTCGGCCTGAAGATAGCCCCAGCGGCGAAACGTATCGAAGACGCGCTGGCGTTCTGCGCTCTCGTGGTTCAGGGGCAGGGAAGCGAGGGGATTGGAACTTCTGACTCTTGGCATAGGTCTTGCTGATTCCCTCTGGCAGCCCGCCTAAGGAGCTTCCTGCCTTCGCTGCACGAAGATGTCACGGGCGGCGCTGAACTGCTCCAGCACATACTGTTTTTCTTTTTCCGAGCGCCAGCCGGGATGCTCCTCCGCCATCTGGGTGATCGCGTCGATCCAACGGATGAAGTAGTCAGCATCGGTTCGGGAGCGGATGGGCTGATTGCCGCAGTAGGCATAGATGGGGCCGGTTTCCGCGAACGGGTAGCGGTCGTCAATGGGATGCACCGGTCGGCCGGAATAGGCGCGCAGCGTGAACCAGCCACTGCGCGCTACGACTTTCTCCAAGTGGAACTCGGCTTTCTTCCCGCCTTCGGTCAAAGGAATGCTGGCTACGACTTCTCCGTTGTAGAAGACCTCGAGCTTCTCAACCGGCACGATGCTCTGCATTTGCCCGCGGAGGATTACAGTTCCCCCGGTCGCAGCCAGGCGGATTTCCTTGCCGATCCCCGCATCATTCACGGCAAACTCGAGCAAGGGGCCGTTGGTGACGAAGGTCTTCCCCTGGCGAATCGCCTCCACCCAGAGCTCGTAGTCCAGCCGCGGGCCCAGATAGGCATAGGTGCGGTTGGCCCCGACCAACGCTGCTCGATGCAGGTCGCTGATAGAATCTTCCCCCGCGGTGGCGGAAATCTTGAAGCCGCAATTCAACAGGCGATGCCAGACGCCCGCGGTGGTTACGTGATCGGAGCCAGACATCAGTTCCAGGTAGTCCACCACACCGAGCGCCACATCGACCGGCAGGCCGCGGGCGCGGCCGTAATCACTCGTGGCCGGATCGCTCGAGAAAGGATGGACATAGCCGCCAATCGCCCCCTGTTGGCGCGCGAGGCGGAACATATCGGTGTTGCTCGGGTAGAGGCTTTCGATGGCCGTGCCCTCATAACCCGTGGTGAAGGGCGAGATGAGGTGTTTTTTCAGGTTGATGAAGGAGATGTGACCGTAAAAGGGCGGGCGGTACTCCTGGTTGAAATAGAGTAGCCGATCCGGTGTGGAGGCGAGATCCAACGCTCCGCGGAAAAAGGCGGTGTCCAACACACGGTTGTCCTTGTTGGCAATGAGTTCGCCGACCACCGCCGTGTCTTCGGCCGCCGCCATGAAGAGCAGGTTTGTGGGCATGTTGCGCAAGTTGCCGCCGTAGTTCATATGCACATGGTTGCTGCCGCTGTACCAGCCTGTGCGGGGCAGATTGGTCATGCGTTTCAAGACCAGAGTGGCTGTCGTCACGGTGTCGGCCTGAATGGTCACTTCCTGGCTGGCCGGCCAGTACTCGAAGCCTTTAACCACCTCCACCCGCATCCGGCCTGGAGGCACGCGCAGCGTGAAAGTACCCGTGGTGTGAAACAAATGTTCCCGCAGGCGGCCTACGCGGTGGAAGGCATCGTCGGGGACGTAGGTCTTCCCGTCGCTCGCCTGGGCGTATATGCGTGCGGGCGTGGGCTCGCCCGTCTCTTCGTCCACGACCCGAACCTCAAGCCAGCCCATCGGACGCTTGTAGCGTCTCTCCCGAATCTCAACGGTCTGTTCACGACCACCGAAGGTTTCGAGAATGCGCAGGTCGGTCAGGCCGTGCTGGTTCGAAACATAGATGATCTGCTGACCGTCCGGCGACCAGCGGGGGTGGAAATGATCCCAATCCCCGAAGGTGAGCTTGTAGGGTTCGCCGCCCGCGGCGGGCAGCACGAAGAGGTTGTTGTGCTCGCCCCCCAGGTGCGCGCTGTAGAGGATGCGCGTCCCGTCGGGGGACCAGTCGGGCCGCGTCCGGTAAAGGGTTTCTTCCCGATGGACCATCTGGGCGCGGGCAAACCCGTTGGCTTCCGCGGGGAACCGCCAGATGGCACCCGAACCCAATGGAATCCCCTGGTTGGAGACGCCGATCAGCTCCCGCCCATCGGGCGACCACGTGGGCTGGATATGCAAGTCGTGTTCGCCGAAGTAGAGCCGACTATTCGGGTCGCGATTGTCCTGGGTGACCTGAATCGGCTCTCCCGCTTGCCCGTTTTCGACAGGCAGGATGAAAATGTTGAAATAGCCGTTGGGATGGGTTGACACGTAAGCAATGCGCGTTCCGTTGGGCGACCAGCGCGGGTCGAGATTGAGGTGAGAGCCCGTGGTCAGAGGCTGGGTTTCTCCCCTTTGGAGGTCGAGCAGCATCAAGTTGATGGCTCTGGAATCCTCTTCGGCGGTGTAGACAATCCAGCGCCCGTCTGGCGACCAGTCGGGCGAAGAATCGTAGGTGGAGCCCGCCGTTAGCTCGTAGGCGACACTATCCCCCACCTTGATTCTCCAGAGTGAGCCTTGCATAGAGAATACAATCTCTTCGCCGCCGGGCGACCAGGCGGGAGAGAAAGGCGTGCTGCTGGGCGGAGGCAGATAGTAGTTGTGCATGTAGTTGCCCCCGGTCTTGGCCGCCGGAAACGCGGGAGGAATCTGCGCAGCACCCTCGAGGACAAGGCTGCTGAAAAAGAGGGCAATCGCAATCGGTCGCAGGCCAACCGCCCGTCGATTCATTCGCACAGCATGCCTCCGATGAAATCGTTCTTGCAGGTTAGAAGACCACGGTGTGCCAAGCAGGCAGTATATCCGCATCCCGGCCGAGGAGCTACGGCCCTGCGGGGTTACTGTTCGTGCGGAGGTGAGGCACGTGAAGAAAGAAGGAACAAAAAACTGGGGTGAGCGATGGGATTCGAACCCACGACCACCGGAGCCACAGTCCGGCGCTCTACCAGCTGAGCTACGCTCACCACCGGGGCGGAACTCGCGTTCCGCCCTTCGCTCACCGAAAACATTATTGACGAGGCTTCGGCTGTTGTCAATTGAGCCCGCGGCTAGTCACATCGAACCGGGAGGGCGCATCGCCGCCAGGCGCTCGCGGGCGTAGTGGGCCCAGGGACTGTGTGGGTCGAGCTCCAGGTAGCGGTTCCAGTGCTGGCGGGCCAGATTCCGCTGGCCACTCTTTTCGTACACCAGGGCCAGGTTGTAGTGCGCATCGGCGTAGGCCGGGTCGAGCCGCAAGGCGGTGCGCAAGGCGTTGCCCGCGGCTTCAAGTTCGCCGAGTTCGTCGAGCACGCTGCCCAGGTTGAAGTGGGCCAGCGCACTTGCGGGATCAACTTCCACCGCTTGCCGGTAGCAGTCGGCGGCATCGGCCAGCCGGCCGTGCTGGTAGAAGAGCGTGCCCAGGTTGATATAGGCTTCGAGCCACCGCGGGGCTTTCTCGAGCACGCGCAGATAGGCGTCAATCGCCTGGGTGTGGGTGTCGGGGTCGGCTTCGTAGTCGAGCGCGAGGGAAAACCACTCTTCGGCCGAGCGCTCGCGCATCGGACGAATTTTTTCGCCCAACTCGCGCGTCTTGAAGTCAAGCAGCAGTTGGCCGGTCAGCGGCTCCAGGCTCTGGCCGCCGTGCTCGACGACAATATTGCGACCGTTGGAGCGGATGCGGAGCTCGGTCAAGGGCACTTCGACGGCTGAGAGCTGGCGGCCCAGGGCTTCCAGGGCGCGGCGGAGCCGGCGCGCCGGCACGCGCGCCTGAGTCAGTTGCCTGACCGTGCGCAGGCTGATGAGGTCCTGGAAGCTATAGAATTTCTCTCCCCAGCGCGCCTGCGGCCGGACCAATCCCAAGCGTTCCCAGTAGTGGAGCTGGCGGTCGGACACACCCAGGATGCGAACGACTTCGCGCCGCGTGAACTGCTCCATCCCAGACCGATCTATTGGGCTGCCTTGCGGCGGACTTTCTCCTGCGCGGTAACGGGTGCGCGGGCCGGCGCTTTTTTCGGCGCCGCCTTCTGCTGCGCCAAGCTTTTCTTCAACGCTTCCATCAAGTCAATGACCGGCGCAAGCTGCGGCTGGGGGGCGGCCGTCACCTCCTGGCCGCGAATCTTGGCTTCGATGAGTTGCTTCACGTTTTCGGTGAACTCGTCACGATACTTTTCCGGCTCAAACTTCGCCACCAGGCTTTCGATCAACTGCTCGGCCAGCTTGACTTCCTGGTCCTTGAGCGAGATGCCGTCGGGTTTGCCGTACTCCGCCAGCCGCCGAATCTCGTTGGCGTAGTACATGGTGTGGAGCATCAGGCCGTGGTCGTGCGGCCGGAGAATGACGGTGTACTCGCGCTGGTGCATCACCAGCTTGGCGATGGCCACGTAGCCCGACTTCTCTATCGTGCGCAGGAGTAGATAATAGGCCTTGCGGCCGGCGTCCTCGGGGACGAGGTAGTAGGAGGCATCGAAGTAAATCGGGTCCACCTCGCCCTGCTCGACAAATTCGAGAATCTCCATCGCGCGGCCGGAGGCGGGTGTGACCTGTTTGATTTCTTCCTCGTCGATCAGCACGTACTGCTCTTTTTCGTACTCGTAGCCCCGCACCAGCTCGTCGCGCTCCACTGCGCGGTTGCAGACCGGGCAGAAGTATTGCTGGCGGATGCGCGAATTGCACTCGCCGTGCAGGTAGTGGAACGACACCCGCTCGCCGCGCGCGGCCGAGTACAGTCCAATCGGAATGGAAATCAAGCCGAACGTGAGGTGGCCCTTCCAAACCGTGGCAGCCATAACCACCAAGCCCAGGAAAATGGTTCGCGCATCTTAGCCGAACCCGTGCGCTTTGGCAAGCTGTCGCAGATAGCAATGATAAAATCTCCCTGGGAAGAATCTCCCGATGTCGCTCAAGAAATATCGGCACAAGCGGCGCTTTGATCGCACGCCCGAGCCGCCAGGTTCAACACTTCCCTCCGGCATCCCCGGGCGTGCCGGGCGGTTTGTGGTGCAAAAGCACCAGGCGCGGCGCCTGCACTGGGATTTTCGCCTGGAAGTGGACGGTGTGTTGAAGTCGTGGGCGGTGCCGAAAGGCCCTTCACTGAATCCCGCCGACAAGCGCTTGGCGGTGATGACGGAAGACCATCCCCTCGAGTACGGCGATTTCGAAGGGAACATTCCCGAAGGCAACTACGGCGCTGGCAGTGTGATGGTGTGGGACCAGGGCGTCTTTGCCTGGGGCGAGGCGACTAGCCCGACGGAGCAGTTCCGGCGCGGCAACCTGAAGATTGTGCTGCAGGGAGAAAAACTCCGCGGCGGCTTCGACCTAGTGCAACTCAAGCGCAGCGCGAAGGGCAATGAGTGGCTGCTGATCAAGCGCAAGGATGCCTACGCCGACCCGGCGTGGGAGATTGCCGCGCACGATGGCTCCGTGTTGACGGGACGCACGCAGGAAGAAATCGCCGAGCAGAGCGCGGCCGCACCGCCGGCGGCGCAGCTTGACCCGGGCCGGCTCGCGGGGGCGAAGAAAGCGCGGATGCCCAAGACTCTTTCGCCGATGCTGGCGACGCTTACGTCCGAAGCGTTTTCCCGCCCGGACTGGCTGTTTGAGCTGAAGTGGGATGGGGTGCGCGCGCTCGCTTGGGTGCGCAAGGGTGAACTGCTGCTCCGCGGGCGCAGCGGCCGCCTCATCACGGCTCAGTATCCCGAGCTCGCCGGTTTGCCGCAGCAACTGTCGGCCGAGACAGCCATCCTCGACGGTGAGATTGTTGTTCTCGATGCCCGCGGTGGCAGCGATTTTGAGCGCCTACAGGAGCGGCTCGGAGTCGAGCGGCCCGGAGCGGCGCTGCTGCGGGGCGCGCCAGCGATCTACTTCGTGTTCGACCTGCTCTACCTCGATGGGTATGACCTGCGCGGAGTTGCGCTTGAGGAGCGCAAGCGGCTGCTGCGCCAGGTGCTCGTATCCCAAGATCCCATTCGCTACTGCGACCACCAGGTGGAGCAGGGAAGAGAACTGTTTCGGATGGCGGCCGAAGCCAGGCTTGAGGGCATCATCGGCAAGCACGCCGCGAGCCGCTACGTCAGTGGGCGCAGCCCGCAGTGGCTCAAGTTCAAAGTGACGCGGGAGCTGGATGCGGTTGTCGGCGGCTACACGGCGCCTCGGGGCAGCCGGGAACATTTCGGCGCGCTGCTGCTCGGCCTCTATGCGGGCAAGGAATTGTGCTACATCGGGAGCGTGGGCAGCGGATTCACGGGAAAGCAGCAGGAGCAGATCATCGCTCAGCTCCGAGAACGCGAGACGAACAGATGTCCCTTCGCCCAAGCGCCCGAAACCAAGGAGCCAGCCACCTGGGTGAAGCCCGCGTTGGTTGTACGCGTGCGTTTTGCCACCTGGACCGAGGAGCGCCGCCTCCGCCAGCCGGTGTTTCTCGGGCTGCGCCGCGACGCCAACCCGAGCGAGTGTCGGCTTGAGAGCGAACTGCCGGCGCCGGCGCCGCCACAGCCGCCTGCCGTGGTTGCTCGCGTGCTTCAAACTCGCCAGGCCATCGAGCGCGAGCTCTTCGGGGGCCGCGTCGAGAACGTTATGGTGGAGTTCGACGGTCGCCGGCTCCACCTGAGCAATCTGAACAAGCTCTACTTCCCCGAAGACGGTTACCGGAAGCGCGACTTGCTCGCCTACTACTACCGCATCGCCGATGTGTTGCTACCGTATCTGAGGAATCGGCCGCTGGTGCTGCGCCGCTACCCGGACGGGATTCACGGCAAATCCTTCTTCCAAAAGGAAGTGGGAGAAGACGCGCCGGAGTGGATGCCTACCGTGGAGGTTTTTTCGCAGGAACGCGGCGGGCTGATGCGCTATTTTCTGGTGGAGGATCGCGCGAGTCTGCTCTACCTGGCCAACCT
>JACQTG010000300.1 GCA_016210895.1 Acidobacteriota bacterium | reverse complement strand
GCGATCGGCCCGCAGAGCTTCGATCTCGCGCTGGTGGGCGGCTAGGTTCTGGGCGTAGTCCTGCTGCCTAGCTTCCCGATCGCGCAGCAGCGCTTCGATCTCCCGCTGATGCGCGGCTAGGTTCTGGGCGTAGTCGCGCTCCCGCTGTTCCCGGTCGCGCTGCAGGGCCTCGATTTCTCGCCGGTGAGCAGCCAGGTTCTCGATGTATTCCTCCCGCTGACGCAGGAGAGCCTGAACCTCTTTTTCGAGATAGCGCAGGTCGCGGACAATCGCGATCTGGTGGTCGATTCCCGTCGCCCCCACGAGGCGGCCCACCGGGATGCGGCTGGGGCGGGCCCCGCAGACCGCCAAGAAATACTTGGCGGCCGTGGTGTGCGAGGAATCCTCGACCAGCTCGACCCCTTTTTGCCCGGCATTGGTCGCAGTTCGGAGACTCGAGCCCGAGAGCTCGTGCTGATAGAGCAGCTCGACGTGCCGGAAGTGCGGCCGCAACAGCTCGCGCAACTCGGCTTCCGTCAGCTCCTTAGCGTGGAAAGGGTTGAACTCCTCGATGGCTTTCGTGGGTCGGGCGACGTCAGGGGTGGAGAGGATCAGCGTCCCCACCGGGGCGAGCGCCCGGCGGATTTCGCCCAGACAATCCGCCTGCTCGGCGATGTGCTCGATGACTTCGAACATAACCACCAAGTCGAAGGCGCGGTCGCGGAGGGGCAGTCGGCGGCAATCGGCCTGGGCAAAGTGCAGGTGGCGGTGACGGTAGTTTTCGCGGGCGTACGCGATGGCATCGGCGGCGTTGTCCACGCCCACCACCAGCCGCGCCTGTTCGGCCAGCAGGGCGGCCCCGTAGCCGGTGCCGCAGCCAACATCAAGCACCTTGCGGCCCCGGGCAAAGCGGGCGGCGAAGCGGTAACGAAGCAGGTGCTCGAGAACCAGGAAGGGGGGGGTCTTCCCCACTACCACCCGCTCGCCCGTGAAGGCGAGCTCCCGGTCATCGTTCTGCGAGCTCATCGGCGGCACCGCCCGAGCGCCAGGAGTTTGAATCGGAGCCGAATCTTAGCACAACCCCGCCGCGCTGCCGGGCCCAGGCCGCCCGCTCAGCTGCCGAGCCCCACTAGCACCACGCCCAACACGATGCAGGTGATGCCGGCGGCCTTGCCCAGGCCGATGTGCTCGCCGAGGTATCTGCGGGCGAGCAGCGCAATCCAGACATATTCGAGCGAAGTCAGCGGCACGAGTACCGAGAGCTGCATGCCCAGCAGTGCCAGCGCTCCCAGGAAAGTCGCCAGTAGGTATAGGACAACCGCGCCAAGCACCTGTCGGCTGACGCGCAGCCCACGGAGCGCGAAGCGGGTCTCGGTGGCGCCCCGCTTCAACAACAGGGCCGCCATGGCAGCCAGCAGGGTGGCGACGATGGCGCTTGCCACCGCCCAGGCCTGGGTTATCATCGTTCCTGCGCTCCCGTCCGGGCCACCACCGCGACGCCCACCGCCGCCAGCATGGCCCCGGCAACCTTGTAGAGGTTCAGGGATTCATCCGCGAAAAAGAAGGGGCTGACAGCGACCACCCAAACATAGCGGGCCGCCACAATCGGGTAGAGGGTCGAGAGGGCGCCGTGGCGCAAGGCCACCACAAACACCACCAGGGAAAGGCCCAAGAGCGCATAGGCACCGCCAAGCAGTCCGAGCCCGCTCAGGTCGGCCCACCCCTCGTGACGGAGCCGCTCCAGACCCCCCTTGAAAACCATCTGTGCCGCACCCGTCAGGAGGCTACACAGCACCGCCAGCAGCAGGGCCCCGCTAAAGGTCTTGGAGTCGAGCATCCGAGTGTCCGGGGACGCCTCGGGATGATACCGGATTGCGGGGGTTGAAACTATTCACAGAGTTGACTCTTTGTGGTAGAGTGGCGGCCGCTGAGGGGGCGCAGCAGGCGGACTCAGCGTCCTTGACTGAACCAACCAGCCGGGCGCGGCGATTGTAAGAAGGGGGAGGTGCAAATGAGCACCAGGAAGGCCTTCTCGGGGTTGCTGCTCGCGGCCGCTTGTCTAGCCGCTGCGCCGGGCTGGGCCGTTACCGCTCCCGCCATGAGTTTGGACGTATTGGTCGAGAAGGCGGACATCATCTTCATCGGAACCGTCATCGACCGGGCGAGCGCCTGGAACCAGGAGCACACCCGCATCTACACCCGCACCACGTTCCGCGTGCACGAAACCCTGAAGGGTGCGACCGGCGAAACCATCGTGGTCGAGACCTTCGGAGGGGTGGTTGGAGAGACGGGTATGGCCGCCGCGGGGATGCCTTTCTTCCAGGTGAACGACAAGGAGCTGCTCTTCATCACCAGCGCTCCCCGGTACGGAACCCACCACGTGCTGGGCTGGGCCCAGGGACGCTTCCGCATCGGCCGGGAAGAAGGGACGGACCGGGAGACCATTTCTCGCAGCCTGGCCGGGGTTTCCTTTGTGGGGGCGCCGCCCAAGAAAATGGATTCGATCCGGTATCTCGACCAGCTGAAGGACGCCATCCGGCACCGGCTCGCGCCGGAGCAAGTGCTGGAGAAAGAGAGGTAGCTCCCATTCGCCACCCCACCTCCTCTCACCGCTTACTGGCCGCGGTTTCGCTGGCCCTCGTCTTCGCCGCCTCAGCCCTCGCCTGGGTGCAGATTAACCTCCGCGACACGGGCCTTCCCGACGTCGGCGTGCACCTCTCCGGCAACAGCATCACCTTCAGCGTGGAGCAGGCCGGCTCCGCCGATGTCCTCGACGGCAGCGACCTCACCGCCATCCGCAACAGCTTCGCCGCCATCAATAACATTACCACCTCCGACGCCATGGTCGTCGATGCCGGGAACATTGCTCTCACGCACCCGCTGGATGATGACACTGGAGTCAATCTAAGCGACGG
>JACQTG010000299.1 GCA_016210895.1 Acidobacteriota bacterium | reverse complement strand
TCCACCACGCGGTCGGTATTCTGCGGGTCATCGCAGCGGATGTAGAAGAGCGAAGCCTTGTCATGGGCCGCGGACATCTCCTGCAAGGTCTCGATGGGAACGAACAGGCGCGCGCCCTTGCCGTGCTCGACAATGCCGCGCACCAGGAACTCCCGGCCGAACAACCGCAACGGGGATCCCACCTTGACGTTCATCGCCTTGGCGTACCAGTCGTCCACGAGGATGTCGTCCGGGCCTTCGAACGGCCCGCCGGCGTGGAAGACAAAGCCGCCGCTGACGGCGCGGAAACTCTCCAGGTCGATGCCGTAGACGATTTCCAGACTGCCCGAGGTGTTGAATTGAAGCAGGACGGGGGTGACGGCCTCGACGTGGTCGACCTCCTCAAGCTTCTGCCGGATCTTGATCGGCATGGGGGCGCCACTGAAGGCGATAAGGAAGCTCGAAGCCGGCGGTTGCAGCATCAGGTCCGCACCCACGCCTTCGATGCGCTTGGCGGTCTCGTGCACCAGCCCGGTGGTCAGGCCGACGATAATCACCACCAGGCAGACTTCCACCGCCACGGCGATGATGGTGATGGCGGTGCGCAGTGGCCGATGCACCAGATTGGCGACGATCATCGCTCTCATGGCTCAGGCTCCGGGCGGGACTGCGCCGCCGGCTTCTCTCCGGCCTCGTCTTTCACCTCCACCAACTCCGTACCGGCGGGTCGCACGAGTTGGAATTGTTCCGGGTTGAGGTTCGGGTTCAGCTCCACGTTCTGGAGGCTGAGCTCGAGCCGATAGTCATCCGGCGGCCGGGAGAGCAAGATCCAGTGCGGATAGCGGAGCTCGCCGTGCTGCGTCCAGACGTCGTAGTGGACGTCGGAAAGGAGCTCGCCCGCCGCGCCAAAGCGCTGCACGCGCGCCAGGGCAAGATTCGTGCGGCGAAACCACCACTTGCGCCGCAGGTGCACACCTTCCGCCGTCTCCAGCTCGCTCACCACGTAGTAGCGCAGTCCGCTGATTTCCTGCTCTTCCAGCAGGTGGAGAGCGCGCGTGTCGGGCGCGGTCACGAACAGCGCTTCGAGCAGGTGCTGGGGCCGCAGGTTCTCAATCGGTTTTTCGCTCGGCCGCTCGAGCCGGCTCGGCCCGACGATGAACTTGTTTTTCGGCGGGATGTAAATGCGGAACTCGTCCTGGTCAGCGACCATATCAAAGATGTTCGTACGCACCACCGGCGCCTGGCCGATGACGCGGATGCGGTAGGCCGCTTCGGCGGCGCGCGCGCTCACCGGCAAGCCGGTGCCACCACCAGCCTCCTCAGAGGGCGGTGTGCGGGTGGCCAGGAGGAAGGCGCGGACGTCGCGGTACTCCTCGATCACACCGCTATAGGCGGAGCCGGTTGTGGGAACAAGCTCAGCCCGGAGGTTGACGGCGTGAATCGCTTCGTGCTGCTGGCGGGTGCGTTCGAGAAGCTCGTCGAGGGAAGCGTTGAGCAGGGGCAAAACCTGCTGCGGCGGCAGTCGCCGGGTCTCTTTCACCGAGCAGCCGACGATTGCGGCCAGCGCGGCCGCCAACAGGCAAGCAGCGAGCTTCTTTCTTCCAGGCAACTGGTCTCCCCTGGCGCGTTCCTAGCGGCCGGGCAAATGTCCGAGTCTACGGCACGACGCGCCGCCAATCAATCCCTCTTCTTGGATGCCGGGCACAGCCCGCGCGGTCGCCCTCAGCGCTCGGAGCCGGCCCGGATGGCCTTCTCTTTGGCGGCGCGGAGGCGGCGGTAGCGGGCGACGTTGCGGGCATGTTCGGCGGCACTGCGGGTAAAGAAGTGCCCGCCCTCGGTATTGCTGACGAAGTACAAATAGTTCGACCAAGGAGGGTGGATGACGGCTTCGAGCGAGGCGCGGCCCGGATTGGCGATGGGCCCGGGGGGCAGGCCGCGGTGGAGATAGGTGTTGTAGAGCGAGTCGCGCTGCAGGTCGGAGACGTTGATGACGCCGTCGTAGCGCCCGGCGAGGCGCGCGGCGTAAATGACCGTGGGGTCGCACCCCAGCGGCAGGCGGCGGCGCAGGCGGTTGTAGAAAACGGCGGCGATCAGTCCGCGCTCGGTGGGAACGCCCGTTTCCTTCTCCACCAGCGAAGCCAGGGTGACAATCTCCGCCGGCCCGAGCTTCACCTGGTAGGGATTCTCCGCCGAAGTCCGCAGCGGCTCGAGGCTCGCCCACACTTGGCGGAAGCGGCCGACCATCTGCCTGACCATATCGCGCGGCGAGGCCGGCCGGGCAAACCAGTAGGTGTCGGGATAGAGATAGCCTTCGAGCGAGGTGGCGTTCGGCGCCAGGTCGGCGATGGGCGCGGGGTCGCGGGCGGCTTCGAGAAAAGCGTCGGCCGTCGCCAGGCGCAGGTCTTCGACCGCTTCGGCGATGTCAAACATCGAGTGGCCTTCAGGCACGGTCAGCGCGTAGAGATGGACTTCTCCGCGAGCCAGCTTGCCGAAGACGGCCACGGGCGAGAGCGGGTAGGTGAAGCTGTATTCGCCGGCCTTGAGCGAGGTGCCGCGGCGCAGGTAGGAATAAAGCAGGAAGGGCAGGCGGTGGCGGAGCACGCCCACGCTGGCGAGGCGCGTGGCGATGGCCTTGCGCCCCATTCCCTGCTCGATGAGGACGGTAGTGGATTCAGGATAGCCGCGATAGGGGAGCAAGAGCTCAACCAGGAGCCCCACCAGAGCCAACACAGCCACGGCCGCAACGAGCAGCCGGGCGCGGCGGCGCTTGTCAGAAGGAAAACGCATCAGGCTTCGGTGGCAGAGCTTTCGCTCGAGGCGTGCAGGGCGGCCTCCCGGTCGAGATAGGCTTGCAGGATCAGCATAGCGGCCACCTGGTCTATGGCCTCTTTGCGCTTCTCGGGCCTGGCGCCCGAGGCACGCAGGTGGCGCTCGGCTTCGAGCGTGGTCAGGCGCTCGTCGAAGAGCTCGACCGGGAGGTCGAGCTCGGCGCGGAGCCCATCGGCGAAGCGCTCGGCCTCCTGGGCGCGGGCGCCGGCAAAGCCTTTGAGGTGCAGCGGGTGACCGACGACGACGCGGGTGACACCGAGGGCCTCGACCACCTCGCGCAGGCGGGCGAGGTCGGCGCGGCGGTTCGAGCGGCGGAGTGTGGGCAGCGGCTGGGCGGTCAGGCCGAGCGGGTCGCTGACCGCCAGGCCGACGTTCTTCGTCCCCAGGTCAATGGCCAGGATACGCCCCGGACTCTTCACCCACCCATTATAGGGAGCGCTTCAGTGCCGGGCAAGACGAACCGAACCGGGTTCTCCACCCGCAGACAAGCGCGCTTGCCAAAACCAGGATAACACCTGCGAGCACATCGGGGTTAACCCTTGAACGCCGCGCCTGTCCGCTGGGAAAGGGTTTTGACAGAGCATACAGGGGTGTCTCGGAGAGTCTGGCGGGAGCTTCCCTATTAGAACCGCTTGCGCGGATAGTGCCGTTCTAAGTATTCCTCGACATCATTCTCCGCGATAGGCAGGTGGGCCTTAGCCCGGCACTCTTGGGTTTCTCCGTCCAGCTCCCGCTTCAATCGCGCGAGACAGATGCCTGGACCATCCTGAAACTTCAAGCGGGTGGAGTGAAATGCTTCGGATCGGACGTTAACGGTGAATTCGCGTATCTCATCGGGCGCATCGATCACGCGGAAAGTATAGGTACGCGAAGCGGCTGCAACAGTGAAACCCACATACTGGATATGCATGGCAGCTCCTTCCTCTTGGGTCTCTGCCAACGCTGATCATTTAGCTCTCTTGGCTCTAAAGGCTTTCTTCAGGCAACTCCTCGGCTGCGAACTCCTTGAGAATCACGGGGTGTAGCTCGTCGTTTTCGCGGTCAAGGTAGCAGCGCAGGATGTTAATCAGCTCCCCGCCCGATCGCGGAAGGGAGCGTAACTGGCCGGTGAGGTTGGAGTGAACCAACTCGCGCCGGAAGTCCTCCAAAGCTTGTCGGAAGATATCGTGTTCGTGACGTAATTCATCCAGCAAGCGGCGCAGCCGCGGCAGTTTGCCTTGTATGGCTGGGTAGAGCACGCTCTCTTGCAGCCAGAAGTGGTGCTGGCTCTCAGCCTCCAAGAACCGGCACAGGTCGTGCAAAACGCTCATGGCATGCCGGCACCGCTGGTAGCTGCTGTCGATGGTCTGATTCAGCGCCACTTCGAAGTTTAGCGCGCGTTCGCGTAGGATGCCGTTCTCCCGAACTCGAATACCAAGAAACTCTTTGCAGAGCATCGTGCCTCCCCGATTATGAGTGCGGTCGGTGCCTGAAGAGCATCGGAAGAAGCAAGCACAAAAGGCCTACGCGAACCATACTCCTGGCAAACAAGGCAGACTCCAACATTAAGGGCGAAAACTCTCCCTATTCTTCTGTCGGGCCACTTCTAGGTCATCAGCCTTTTTTTGCTGGCGGTCGATTTCCCTTTGGCGATCCTCTTGCCCCTCCAGCTCCAGGGATGCGGTGGCAGCGGTTCGAACCTCTGCATCCAACCGCTTCGAAAACATGATAAGTCCAAAAGTATTCAGGACGGTGGACCGGAACAGGTTGAACGAGTATTGCGAATCTTCCCAGCGGGCGATCACCTTTTCTGTTGAGTTATACAGTTCGTTCGTTGGGAAGCTAATCTCGACATCAGGCCTGGTTGCAGCTCCGTACTTTGCCGAGATGGCTTCCACCATGTCCTCTGTAGTTAGTCCTTCCGTCGCCCGCCGCTCATACGTCACCAAAATCCTGTAGAGCTCGCCATTGTAGAAGGTGAAAAGAACCTGCCAGATAGGTTCTGCTTGGAGCGAGGAGACAGAAGAGTCTCGCGGCCACCACGTCAACTCTTGGATTACCGCCGGGCGCTCGTGTATCAACTTTGTAAGGAGCGGTTTTAGGTCAACCTGCTTCGATACTTCGGCCAAACTCATCCCGAATGAAAAGTTCCGATACTGGGAAAGATCCTGCCCATGAAGCAAAAGAGCTGAAAGTAGGATCATAACCAGGGAAATGCTCACCCTGCGCAGCATTTTCATTTGAACGTCTCCTTCGAAGAATTAACGATTCAGAATCGTTGTCAGACTTAGCTGTATGATCATTTCTTCCTAACGCAGTTCCTTTCCCCTTGCGAGCCTATGCTTTGGTTCAAGCAGCAGCCAATCTTGCTCGGTCCGACTCCTGAAGGTCCTGGGCCCGGAAAAGAAACGCGCTTTCCTGGATATGTCGTGAGTGGGCGGAGACACTCGCGTAGGGCACTCCCAGGAAACGTTTCGAGGCCACTCGGGTGATTTCCAAGGAATTAAATTTCTCCGACTTCAGGTTCGCTAGGATTCGCTTGACTGCCCTGCGTGCCGTCTTTTGCCCATCAAAACCGAAGGCGGTCGCTTTGATTTCACCAGCCAAGTAGAAGAAGGTCCATCCCGCTTCGTAGATTTTTCGATCCAACTCGTACCCATCGAGATTCTTGACTAATCTCCAGCCAGACGCACAAGGCTCACTTTCGAACGGCAGGGCTTTCGGCAAGACTGTGCCCTCCTTGATCAGGATCGTCCCCGTTTTGATTGTGTCTGGCATTGTGGATCTCCTCGGCGTCTACAGTGCCGCATTGTTCGGCAGCAACTGGCGCCGGCAGTTGCGTTTGCAGGGGCGCCTACGCCCACCACACTCGGGCTGGCCCGTGAGATCCGATTTGTTTCCGACCTGTAAGCGACGGCCGCGACAGTATCGGTATCGTCTTCACTACCGCCAACGAGAGCGCAAAGGTCGCGAGGCAAACAAAATTCAGCCAGAGAAATATGTCGCGAGAAAGCGCAACCGGCACGATGGGGTTGTACAGCAC
>JACQTG010000298.1 GCA_016210895.1 Acidobacteriota bacterium | reverse complement strand
TGCAGCCGCGGCGACACTGCAAGCCACGCTGACCGTCCGGGGCGACGTGGTCGCGAAAGCGCTCTGCGTTGCGGGCAAACTCGGCGTCCACGAGCGCGGCAACAGTTTCGTACTCGCGATAGAAAAAGGAGAGGCGTTTGCGATCGGCCATACCCTTCAGGTGCGCCGGCTAGCGGGAAACGGGGATATACTCGCGTAGCGCTTCTTCGAGCTGCTCGGGGGTTAGCGATTCCCCTTCGTTGAGCCGCCGAATGAAGTCCTCAATGATGGCCTTGGCTTTCTCCTTGCGCCAGTTCTTAATGAACCCGTCGTAGAAATGCTCGCCCGCGAGCGCGCGATTGATTTCCCACTCCTTGTTGTGTTCGGTGAGCTCGGTGAAGTAGACGACGCGGTACTTGCCGGTGTACTGCGTCTCCCGGTAAATCTCGAACATCACCTTGTCGGCTTCGAGCACGGTTCCCTTGCCCTCTCGCCCTCTTGGTGACGCCTACGATAGCAACCACGCCGATTGGCGTCAACCTCGGGTGAGAAAACAACAGGTGAGTGGAAGGCGGATAATCCTACAGGCGACTGTCAGTCGTCGTCGCCGGCAGCCGCGTGCAGACCGACATCGGCGGGCGGTTGGGCCGGAAGAGGCAGGCGTACCAAGTCCTCGTCGGCTAGGCGCTCACCGCGCGCCAGGCGGGCTTCGAGTTCACGGCGGAGCTGAGCCTCGAGCACGGCCAGCTCCTCGTTGATCTTCTGCTGCTTCTGCTTCTCCCGCACCAGGTCTTCGCGGTAGCGCTTGAGGAAGTAGCCGATGGTCTCGACGCGAATCCTGATGGAGCCGGTGGGCTTGTTCTCGTCAATGTCCTTGAAGCAGAAGTAGGGTGTCCCCGAGTGCTCGATGATTTCTTCGATGACGGTGTAGATGGGTGCGTCGTGGCCACACTTGAAACTGGAGAGCTCGAGCGCAATCAGGTTGGGGTGGCGGGCGGTGAACTTCGCCGACCAGACCTTGCGGCTCGTGTTCTCGCTGTAGGAGTTCTTCCATACATCGGTGATGGCCATCGGGTGCGGGATTTCGCCCCGCTCCACTTCCTCACCGAAGAGCTCCCAGATGATGTCGTCGTCAATCGGGAGCGCGTCCTGGGCAAACACGGGATAGCCGAGCTTCTGGAACTCCTCCAGGATTTCGTGGTTGATGCCCGGGTCACTGTGGTAGGGGCGGCCGAGCAGGACGATGCCGATGCGGTCTTCGGCCACGAGCTGGTTCAGGACTTCGCGGGCATAGCCGCGCTGCGTAATGTTGTAGAAGACATCCAGCGCTTTGAAGCCTTCCTGGACGGCGCGGCGATTTTCCTCCTCGGAGAGCCCGAGGAGTTCGCGGAAGGTGTCCAGCAATTCGCGCTCGAGCATGGGGAGATCGTCCATGTTGACGAGCGGGTCGAGGTAGCGCACGCCTTTTTCGGCGAAGACGTCGCCTTCCTTGGTGAAGGCCGCCTTGACCGCGGCCGGGGTAGCGGTCACGGTGGGGCAAGCGCGCCGGCTCTGAGTGTGCTTGAGGTCGGACGTAAGCGAGTCAATCATGGGGAAGAAAATGTAGTCGAGCTTCTTCTTGGGGTGGTGAACATAGAGCAGGTTGTGGGTGTGCGGGATGCCGACTTTCGAGGGGAAACAGGGATCGATGGCACCGCGCTTGGCGCCTTCTTTGTAGAGCTGCTCGTTCGTGAAATCCGACCAGATGAGGTTTTCCGGCTGCAGGCCGAGCGACTCGAAGTAAGCCATCCAGAAGGGCCCGGTGGAATACATGTTGAGAGCGCGCGGCATGCCGATCTTGATTTGCTTGCGGCGCTCCATCAGGGCACGGCGCTGCTTCTGGCCCTTGGTGAAGGCGTACTTGGGCAGCGGGTCGGCGACCAGCGGCGCGTTCGTGGGCCGGAAGGCGGCCTTGGCGGCAATCTCGACCAGATTCGGGTTGGCCTTCTTCACCGCATCGAGGCCGGCCTTGATGCCCCGCATATCGTCGACATTTTCGACCTGGCCCTTCTCGCAGGTGGAGATGATGAGCCGCTGCGCGCCCTGGGGCAGCGGCACTTTGGTCTTGGAGGGCGGCTTCCAGTTCTCCGGCGGCATCGAGGTCTTGACGTCGATGAAGGTGCGCAGGCACTTGTTCTTGCAGAAGTAGCAGCGGGTGTCCTCGTTGCGCGCGGTGGTGTAGGTGATGGAGGCGACGTTTTCGAGCCCGATAAAGCTCGACTGCTTGCCGTTCTCCCACAGGCGCACGGCCTCGAAGGCACCGCCGATGGCGCCCGCTTCGCCACAGTGCTCGTGGACGATGACATTGGCCTGGACGTTCTTGCCCTTGAAGCGCGACTCGATGAAGTCCACCTGGGCCTTGACCGCGGCCAGGTTGTGCTGCGTTCCGCCCTGCAAGACGAAGGTCGAGCCGATGGCCGAGAGGTTGGGAATCTGGCTCACGTAGAGCCAGATGTTCTTCGGCAGCACGTTGGCCAGCCCGGCCATAATCTCCTCGGCCTTCCAGCCTTGACGCTGGAAGTCAACGATGTCCGACTGCATAAAGACGGCGCAGCCGTAGCCGAACTGCGGGAACGTCTTGGCGCTGAAAGCGGTGTCGGCGAACTGCTCAACGGCGATGCCGAAGCCCTCGGCCGTGGACTGCAGGAAGTAGCCGTTGCCGGCCGAGCACTGGGTGTTGAGCTTGAAGTCTTTGACGCGACCGTCGCGCAAGATGATGATCTTGATGTCCTGGCCGCCCACGTCGCAGATGACGTCGGCCTGCGGGTAGAAGGCGAGTGCCGCCTGGGTGTGGGCCACGGTTTCGACGATGGCGCAGTCGGCGCCGATGGCGTCCTTGAGAATGTCCTTGGCATAGCCGGTGCAGCCGACCCCAAGAATTTTTAGCGTGGCGCCCTGGTCTTCGACCTGTTTGCGCACCGCGGCGAACATCTCCATCGTGTCTTCGATGGGGTTGCCCTTGCTGAGCTGGTAGGCCTTGACCAGCACCGTGCGGTTCTTGTCCACCAGCACGGCCTTGGTCGAAGTCGAGCCACCGTCGAGACCGATAAAGCACTCGACCACCTGGCCGGGTTGAAAGGTGGCGGGAACGAACTTCTTGTGACGGTACTTCTCCTTGAAGGTGTCAAGCTCTTCAGCGGACTTCGCCAGGCCGCCGCCCCCGCCCTTCTTCATTTTTTCTTCCACGCGCCCGACGTCGAGGTACCAGCGAAGTTTTTCGGTGCCCAGGTATTTGCCGAGCTCGGGGTCGCCTTCGTCGAGCCCGAACTGGATGGCGCCGATGGCGGCGAAGTACTGGGCGTTCTCCGGCGTCCGGATCAACTCTTGCGGCTCGACGCCCTCCGGCAGCGGGTAGTTGCGCTCGTCCCAGACCTTGGGGATGTTGTGCTTCCAGCAGTCGCGCATTCCCTCGATGTAGGTGTTGGGCCCGCCGAGCAGGAGCACGACCGGGCGCAGGGTGTTGCCTCGCGTGAGCACGGAGAGGTTCTGCTGGATGATGGCTTCAAACAGCGAGGCCATCAACTCCGGCGGCGGCACGCCCTGCTTCTGGAGCGAGTTGATGTCGGTCTCGGCGAACACACCGCACTTGCCCGCCACGGGGTGGAGCTTCACCCCCACGTAGCCCATTTGGCACAGCTGCTCGGGCGGAATGCGCAGCTTGGCGTTGATCTTGTCGATCACGGCACCCGTGCCGCCCGCGCATTTGTCGTTCATCGAGGGCAGCTTCTTCTTGCGGCCGGTTTCGGGGTCTTCCTTGAAGATGATGATCTTGGCGTCCTGGCCGCCGAGCTCGATGACAGAGCCGCACTCGGGGTAGAGCTTTTCCACCGCCAGCGAGACGGCATTCACTTCCTGGACGAACTTCGCCCCGGTGAACTTGGTCAGGCCGTTGCCGCCCGAGCCGGTGATGAAGATGCGGAAGCGGTCAGCGGGCAGGGCGAGGTCAGCCGCGATGCGCTCGAGGAATTCCATGACTTTTTCCGGCTGCTTGGTATCGTGCCGCTGGTAGTCCCGCCAGAGGATGTTGTCGGCGGAGGGATCGACGACAACCGCCTTGACGGTGGTCGAGCCCACGTCCAGGCCGATGTAGAGCAGGCCGTCGTTTCCGTTGCCGTTCGCACTCATCGCGGTCGCTTTCCCTCCTTAGTGCGTCCCGTGGCCGTTCGGGTTCAGGGTCGCGCGGCCGTGCATCAAGTCGGCCACGTGGAGGATGAAGTTGGCGGCGGTGCCGATGACGCCTTTGCGCTTCGGCGCGTGGTACATCGGCCGCTGCAACTCTTCGTGCTGAGCCACATAGTCTTGCATCTGCTCCAGTGTGAACCCGGTAGAAGCCAGCGCCTCGGCAAACTCGCGCTTGGCCTTCATCTTGGCCTCGCCGAGCGCCATCTGCACGCGGCTGTGAGCGTTGATCTCGCCTTCGCCCGAGGTCTCGATGGGCAGGAAGATCATATCCTTGTAGTGGGCCACGACGGCGGACTGAGCGCCGTCGGACTGCGTCGAAGGCATGCAGCCGAAGGGCTTGAGCGAAAGCACCATGTGACAGAGTTCCTTGTTCGAATAGTAGATGTTCTTGGCCACTTCCAGGTGTCCTTCGCCGCCGCCCGAGCGGGAGTTGTAGTAGGGATGGCCCAGCCGCTGCAGTTCGTACTGGTCGGTGAGCCCGTGGGCCAGGCCGCCCAGGGCATCTATGACGCGGTGGTACTCGCGGCTGAAGACCTTCTCAGCAATCTTGAGCAGGGCGAGCTTCTTCCAGTATTTCCTTTCCGCGCTCCAGCGCCGGCCCAGCTCCCAGCGCCCCGGGGCGCGCTCGTTGTTGTCCAGTCCGCGCCGATCCTTGGTGGACTGCACCACCTGGTGGAGCATGTACATAATCCAGGTGCCCACCGGTTCTACGAGCAACTCGCCCCCTTCCTTGTGGAGGAAGGCAAACATGTTGAAGTTGCCATCGCCCTCGGTGGTCTGGGCCCAGAACTCGCCGGTAATCTTGACGATGGGCTTGCAGCGGGTGCGGTCGATGTTGATGGCGTTCAGGCGGTCGCGGACGTAGTGGAGGTGCGGGAGGTAGTCATTGGCGTAAAGTTGCTGTAGGAACTTGCCCACGTAGTTGGCTGTGCTTCCCATGCCCAGCCGACGCGCGAGCTTGCCTGAGAGTCCGCCGTTCAACTGCCAGGGCTGCTTGCGCTTCATCACGCTGTGCATATAGTCCATCACTTCCTCGAGCACAGCGTCGGTTTCGCCGGGGTTGACCTCGTAGGGGCGAATCTGGTGCGCGACCTCATTGATCAGGTCGCCCATGTTCATTCCGTTCAGCAGGCCGAGGAAGAAATCGAGGTTCATCTCGAGGCCGGCTTCGGCGTCCGACTGGCTCAGGCCACCGCTCTGCTGGAAGAGGATGACGCGGAAGCTGTCATAGCCGGAGTTGCGCAGGGCCAGCCGATACTCCGCCTCATACATCCCGAAGCGACAGGGTCCGCAGGCGCCGGCGGTGAGGAAGATGTAACGGTCGGTGATTTCCTGCTTCGACAAGCCTTTCTCTTCCAGTTGCTGGAGGTACTGGACGAGGTTGCCGACGGTGAAGTAGGT
>JACQTG010000296.1 GCA_016210895.1 Acidobacteriota bacterium | reverse complement strand
TCCTCGGGTCGTGCCAGCCGGCCCAGTGGAATCTGCGCTTGCCAGGCCTCGTAGATTTTTTCTGGCGGGGTATTCTTTGCCGCCGCTTGGGCTGCGGCCAGCTCTTCGAGCCGTTCCGTCAGGGTGTAGCCGGGACAGACGGTGTTGACGAGGACGTTGTCACGCGCGCACTCGTTGGCCAGGCTTTTCGCCAGTCCGGTGACGGCGCTGCGCACGGAGTTTGAGAGCAGGAGCTCTTCGATCGGCTGCTTGACCGCCACCGAGGTCATGAAGAGCAGGCGACCCCACTTCTGCTGGCGCATCCGCGGGAGCAGCGCGCGGGCAAAGTGAACGGCACTCAGCAGGTTGAGATGAATTGCCTGGTCCCAGTCGTCGACGGTGAGGGCGGAGAACTCTTTGGCCGGTGGGCCGCCGGCATTGACCACGCCGATGTGCACGGTCCCCCAGCGCGCCACGGCTTGCTCGACAAACTCATGAACCGCTGCGGCGTGGCGCACGTCGGCGACCTGAGACAATACCGCAGCGCCCGTCTGCCTGCGGATAGCCTCGGCGGTGGCTTCCAGCCGCTCGGCGTTCCGCCCACAGATGGCGACGCGGGCACCTTCCGCGGCTAGCGCTTCCGCCACCGCACGCCCCAGACCGCGACTCGCAGCCGCCACCACGGCTACTTTGTTTTTCAGTCCCAGATCCATACGCTGCTCTCCGGATTGGCTGTCCGAGTGTGTTTGCTTTTGCTGCAGCCGCGCCTTACTATACCAGCCGCGGGAGTGGAGCCAGCCATGAAGTTGACGCGCAACCTCGGGCCGACGATGCGCGTGCTCTACGTTGTTGCGGGGGTTGTCCTGGTGGTGCTCTCGGTGGTGGGGCCGGTACGCGGCACGCTCGCCTTACTTGTTGGCCTTCTCGGCGGCATCTCGGTCGTCGAAGGGGCGATTGGCTATTGACCGACCTGCGCCGTGCTCGGTCTGGGCACCAAGAAAGCTGATTAGGCGGGCGAGGCCAGGCGCCACCGCGAGAGCAGAGTGGGTGCGATGCGGGATGGGGTTGCGCTGTTTGTTCTTGCCGTGCAGCTTCCCATTCCGGTTTTCTGGTTGCTCGTGCATCCGGTGGCGAACTTCTGGCGACGCTACCCGCGCGGCTGCTACTACGGGCTGGCGCCGCTGGTCTGGATCGTCTTGGCGATGGCACTCGTGCGCGGGCGCGTCTGGTGGTTGGCGGAGCGGTTCAGCCAGCACTGGCTCGCGACTCTGGTTGGTGTGGGCCTGCTGGCTGCCGACGTGGCTTTGATTCTGCAGGTGGAGCGTCAGGCAGGTTGGCGGGCGCTGGTAGGGCTGCCGGAACTCATGCCGGCGCATCATCCGGGGCGACTGGTCGCCGGTGGCATCTATCAACGCGTGCGGCATCCGCGCTACCTGGGGATGATGCTGGCGTGGTGGGGTGCAGTGCTGTTGAGCGGGGCCACACGGCTGGCTATCCTGGTTGCGGGGGCGACCGTGCTGGCCTGGGTCGTTTCGGAGCTGGAGGAGCGGGAGTTGGCGGCTCGCTTCGGGCGGGAGTACGTGGCCTACCGGGAGCGCGTACCGCGGTTCGTGCCGCGCTGGCACCGCTGAGGCCTCTGGAGCAAGGAGGGAGTGATGAGACGTACGCTTGTGGCGGGGCTGCTGATTTGTCTCGGTGCCCTTGAAGTCCCGGCGCAACTCGGAAAAACTCCGACCATACCCGCGGGCTCGCCCGAAGATCGAGCTCTGCTGGCCATCGAAGAAGAAGCCGATCTGGCCAAGCGGGTCGAGCTGCTGGAACAGTTTGTGCAGGACTTCTCCGGCGATGCGCGTCTGCTGGGCTACCGGCGGCTCCAAAGCGCCTATTTGCAGTTGGGCGAGTTAGACCAGTCCATCCTGAGCGGCCTGCAAGCTCTGGGGCTCGACCCGGGCGACTTCTCGACGCTGACGAACTTGGCCCGTACCTTTGCCCAGAAGCAGGACGCGGGTCAGGCCTTTACCTATGGCGTCCTGGCGGCGAACCTGGTGCAGCGGCTGAAAGCGAGGCCGCCATCGGAGGGTACGAGCGCCGAAATTTGGGAAAGCCACAAGGCCAATCTGCTCGAGCAGGCCGAGCCTGATTACCAATTCCTTGAGTACTCGCTCTATCAACTGGCCAGCCAGCAGAGTGATTTGGCTGCCCAGGGCGAGTTGTTCGAGCGCTACCTGGACGCGTTTCCGGATTCCAACTATATGATCGCCGCCTACCAAGTATGTCTCGGGGCCTATCAACGTGCGGGAAACGCCGATAAGGCACTCGAAGTGGGCGAGAAAGTCCTGGCGAACCAGCCCGACAACGTGTTGGTCAACATGCTGCTGGCCGATGCCTTGAGCGAGATGGGCCAACACTTGGATCGAGCGGATGCGCTGGCACAAAAAGTTCCTGAGTTGGCGGACAAGACCCCGCAGCCAGAAGGGAAGGCGGAAGAGGAATGGGCCGCGCAACGGACCAATTGGAAGGGCCTCGCTGCGTCTATTCAAGGGCAAGTCCTGATGCACAAGGAGAAAACGGCCGAGGCGGTGACGAAATTCCGCGAGGCCGATCCTCTGCTGGAGGGTGAGCCAGTGGCGAAGGCGCGGAATCTGTACCGGCTGGGATTTGCCTACGCCAAGTTGGGCCGGCTGGACCCAGCACAGCGCTACCTGATGGAGGCGGTGGCCATCGAGAGTCCCTATAAGGCCGTGGCGCAGGAGCTGCTCAACAAAGTCAACGAAGCCCGCGCCAAGCGTGGCTACTAGCCCCGAATGGATTCCGACCAACAGTTCATGCGGCTGGCCTTGGAGGAGGCCGAAGCGGCCGCGCATGCGGGCGAAGTGCCCGTGGGTGCGGTCATCGTACTCGCCGGTGAGGTTTTGGCGCGCGCGCACAATAGCTCCATCGCGCGCAACGATCCCACGGCGCACGCCGAGATCCTGGCGTTGCGGCTGGCCGGCGAGCGTCTGGCCAACTACCGGCTGAGCGGCGCCGATGTCTACGTCACGCTCGAGCCCTGTGCGATGTGTGCGGGCGCGCTGGTCCAGGCACGTGTGCGCCGGCTCGTCTACGGCGCCGACGACCCCAAAGCGGGTGCCGTGCGTTCCTGCGCACGCTTGCTGGAGGCACCCTTTCTGAACCACTGCATCGAAGTTCGCCCCGGTGTATTCGCCGAGCCTTGTGGCGCGCTGCTGGAGCGTTTCTTCGCCCAGCGCCGCGCCGAAGAAAAATCCTCTCGCGCAACCCGGCGCTAATTCGCTCTCGCAGGCTTTTCAAAGATCAAGAAGTACAGTGAGATTGAGCCACGCGGACGCTGGAACCCGTCTGCCTCGTGCACGAAGCGAAACCCGTGGCGCGCGGCCT
>JACQTG010000295.1 GCA_016210895.1 Acidobacteriota bacterium | reverse complement strand
TTCTCGTAGTTCAGCAGCGGCTCGCCTTGTCCCATCAGCACGACGTTGGTCTGCGGTTTGAGCGTGCTGCGGATGTCTTCGAGCACGGTCAGCACCTGGCCGACTATCTCCCCGGCGGTGAGGTTACGCAGCAGGCCCAGTTCAGCGGTGGCGCAGAAGCGGCAGTCGACGGCGCAGCCCGCCTGGGTCGAGAGGCAGAGCGTCTGCCGGCGGGCTTCGGGTATAAAGACAGCCTCAATACTCTGGCCATCGGCGAGCCGCAGCACGTACCGGATGGTCCCATCGGACGAGCTGTATTTTCGGGCAATCGTCGGCAGCCCGACTCTGGCCTGCTGGCTCAGGCGCGCGCGCAGGTCGCGGGGCAGGTTGGACAGGGCCGAAAAGTCGCATCGTCGCTCGGCATAGAGGGCGTGGTAGAGCTGGCTGCCACGGTAGGCGGGCTCGCCCCAGTCGGCCGCCAGCCGCCGAAGCTCTTCCTGGCTGAGGCCGAGGAGATCGATCGCCATCATTTTCGCCCTTTGCGTTCATCCACGATAGCAGGGCCGCAGGCAGCGAACAAGGACGCAAGGGGAAAGTGCTTTCCTCTCAAGGACTTCGCTTCGCCTCCGGCCTGGCTGGAGTTTTTCCCGCCAGTGTGCTACAAGATTCTCCCCGCTCGGCGGCCCCTGCGGGCAAGCGCCTCCCGGCCGAAGAAACTGTATGAGCACTGACCTGCGCAACGTCAAGAAACAGACGCTGGCCAACGGCCTGACCGTGATCAGCGAGCGCATCCCCTACCTGCGCTCGGCGGCCATGGGCATCTGGGTGGTCGCCGGCTCGCGTAAGGAGGCGGCCGACGTCAACGGCATCTCGCACTTCATCGAGCATATGGTCTTCAAGGGCACAGAGAATCGCACGGCCGAGCAGATTGCCCGAGAAGTGGACGGGGTAGGCGGCTACCTCGACGCTTTCACCACCAAGGAAGTCATTTGCTTCAGCGTCAAAGTGCTCGACAAACACCTGCCGCTGGCCTTCGACGTCCTCTCCGACTTGGTCCTCCACCCGCTTTTCGCCGAGGCGGACATCCACAAGGAGCGCGGCGTCATTCTGGAAGAAATCAAGATGGAGAGCGACAACCCCGAGTACCTAGTCCATGAAACCTTGACCCAGCACTTCTGGCCCGACCACCCCATCGGCCGCCCCATCCTCGGCACCAAGGACACCGTGCTCCGGTTTGCCCAGCCGGCCGTGCGCGACTACTTCCGGCGGTGGTTCGTGCCCAACCACATGGTCGTGAGCGCCGCGGGCAATCTCCACCACGAACAGGTGGTGGAGTTGTTCGAGCACGCCTTCGGCCAGCTCAGGCCGGGGCCCGGGGGCAACGGCGATCGACCACCCGCGCCCCATGCCCCCCTTCTCAGCCGCACCCGGCGCGAACTGGAGCAGATGCACATCTGCCTGGGCGTGCCCAGCTACCCGCTCGCCCACGAGCGGCGCTTCACCTGCGCCCTGCTGCACACGATGTTGGGTGGCGGAATGTCGTCCCGGTTGTTTCAAAAGATTCGCGAGCGCGAAGGCCTGGCCTATGCCGTCTTCAGCGACATCCACGCCTACACGGATACCGGCCTGCTCACCGTCTATGCCGGCACGGCGCGCGAAACCGCCGAGCGCGTGGTGCGGATGATCCTGCAAGAGTTTTGCGAGCTGAAGAACCGGCCGGTAGCCGCAGACGAGCTGCGCCGCGCCCAGGACCACCTAAAAGGCGCCCTCCTGCTCTCGCTCGAATCCTCCACCGCGCGGATGTCGAATTGGGCCCGCCAGCACATCTACTTCGGCGAGTTCCATTCCCTCGACCAGATTGCCGCCGGGATTGACGCGGTCACCGCGGAGGAGATTCAAAGCGTCGCGCAGGAATTTTTCCGTCCCGAGCTCATCGGCGTCAGCGTGCTCGGCAACCTGGACGGCCTCAAGCTCACCCGCGAGCAGTTGCAATGCTAGCGGAAGCCCAGCCCGTGCGCGGGCAACGACATGCGAATTTCCGGCTTGCACGAATCGCCTGTTCAAAGGAGGTAGCTATGAAAACGAAACTCTACATCCTGCTGGTGGTGGCAGTTATCGCCGCAGCGTTCACGGCCGGCGTCGCCACCGCCCAGCGCAGCTACGGCACGCCCTCGAGCCTCGTCCACGTCGTTTCCATCCAGTGGAAGGCGGACGCGAGCGAAGCCGACCGCCAAAAGGCCCTGGACGGAGTCAAGGAGATGGCGGCGAAAATCCCCGGCATCAAGAACGTCTGGATCAAGGCCACCCGGGTGCAGCCGCGCGAGTTCCACGCCGCCTTTGCCATCGAGTTTGAAAACCGGGAAGCCGCCGACGCCTACGCCGACCATCCGGCCCATCGCGAATGGGAGTCCTACTACCTGCCCGTCCGTGAGCAGAGCCGCTCGCTCCAAATCACCAATTAGGCGCCAAACGCGACCTCGCACAGTGAGAGTCGGCGGTTGACGCCTCGCGCGTTTCCTGCTACACCTGCGGCAACCAGCAGGTTGACCGAAGAGGACTGAGAGGGCGTGCCCCGTACCTCTTCTCAGTACGGGTCAAACGCCCTTCTGGGAGCGGAGAGAAGGGTACGGGGCGTGCAGGTTACCATCCTCGGCAGTGGGTCGGCCGGCAATGCCACCCTGTTCTCGACTCGGCGGACGCGCCTGCTGGTTGACGCCGGGTTCTCGAAGCGCGAAACCCTCAAGCGCCTGGCAAGCGCCGGCGAGCCGGCGGACGGCGTTCAGGCTATTCTCATCTCCCACGAGCACGCCGACCACATCCAGGGCCTAGTCGGACTGGCCCAGGAGTGGAATGCCACCGTCTACCTGACCCGCGGGGCGGCCGAAGCCTTGCCCTGGACCAGCGGGTTGCCGCGGGTGGAATACTTCCGTCCCGGCGAGCGCTTTCCCGTGGGCGACATTGAGGTCACGCCTTTTCTGACTCCGCACGATG
>JACQTG010000294.1 GCA_016210895.1 Acidobacteriota bacterium | reverse complement strand
CCTCGAAACCTTTCGCAAAGGTAAGGCGCCGGCCGCCATCAAGCGGGCTGCCTCACGCGGCACGATGCCGGTCGCGGCCGACGAGCTCCTGGAAATTCTGGTCCTGTTGACGCGCGATCCCGACCCCACCTGCAGCGAGACGGCGCAGCAGACGCTGGCCACCTGGTCAATGGAAAAGTGCGCGCAAGTTCTGGCCGCGCCCCACATCGCGGCGGAGACGCTCGAATACTTTGCCGCTCAGCCCGTCCTCACCGACGGCATCGCCCTGGTGATCGCTGCACACCCGAAGGCTTCGGACGGGGCGCTGGCTGCCTTGGCGCCACGGCTCTCGCTCCAGCAACTGGAGCCTCTGTTGCAGTCACAGGAGCGGTTGACAAGCCTGCCCTTGTTTGCCGCGGCGGTTCTCGGGCGCTCCGACCTTCCCGACGAGCTCCGCCAACGGCTCGAGGCGGTTTCGGGAGAGGCCCCAGACCAGACGGAAGACACCGCGGCGGCTTTGGTGGCGGCCGTGGAGGGAGACGAAACCGAAGCAGAAAAGAAACTGGACAAGCGCGAGCGGGTCAGCCTGCTGCACAAGCTTTCCCGCATGAGCGTCCCCGAGCGCGTCCAGCAAGCCTTGAAGGGAAGCAAAGAGGAGCGCATGATTCTCGTGCGCGACCCCGCCAAAGTCGTCTATCGCGCCGTCCTGGAATCGCCCAAGCTGAGCGAGAGTGACGTGGAGTCGATTGCTACGATGAAGAACGTATCCGAGGAAGTCTTGCGGATTATCGCCAACTCGCGCCAGTTTATGAAGAGCTACATTGTTGTCCGCAACCTGATCAACAATCCGCGGACGCCACTCGACATCTCCCTGCCCTTGATCAACCACCTCACCAATCAGGACCTGAAATTCCTCACCCTGAACCGAAACGTTCCGGAAACGCTGCGGGCCATGGCCACGAAACTCCATAAGCAGCGGGCCGCGCAACGCCAGGGCGGCTCCTAGCCCCGCGACAGCAGCGAAGCGTCGAAGGGTTTGGGCAGCAGGGTGCGGCTTCGCAGCACCTGTGTCCTGCGCTTCAAATTGGCCAGGATAACTTCACAGTCGCCGCAGAACTCCCAGATGATTTGCCGGCAGGCTCCACAGGGAGGCGTTAGCCGGTCGGTGTCGGCCACGACAGCGAGGCGGCGAAATTTCTTTTCCCCCGCGGCGACGGCGGCGAAAATCGCTACCCGTTCGGCGCAGAGCGTCAGGCCGTAGGTCGCGCTCTCCACGTTGCAGCCCGTGTAAATGCGACCCGAACGCCCCTCCACCGCGGCACCCACCTTGAAGCGAGAAAAAGGCGCAAACGCCCGCGCGCGCGCCTCCCGGGCTGCCCGGACAAGTTCTTTTTGGCGCTGTTTCATTCTGCCTCCCGGGCCAAGCGGGGCAGAAGAGCCTGCAAGAGCGCGGTGAACTGTTCCCGGACACGCTCGCCGGCCTCCAGGACTTCGGCGTGGCTGAGTTTCTTGTCGAGGATGCCGGCCGCCATATTGGTCACGCAGGAGAGGGCCAGCACCCGCATTCCCATGTGATTGGCCACGATGACCTCCGGAACGGTGGACATTCCCACCACGTCGGCTCCAATCGTCCGCAGATAGCGGATTTCGGCCGGGGTTTCGTAGCTGGGGCCAGCCAGGGCGGCGTAGACGCCTTCGAATAACTCCAACTCAAGCTTCTTGGCCTCTTCGTGGGCAATAGCGGCCAAGCGCTTCGAGTAGGCTTCGGTCATATCGGGAAAGCGTGGCCCCCAGCGCTCATCATTGGGCCCCAGCAGCGGGTTCACGCCCTGCAGGCTGATGTGGTCGCGGATGACGAGCAGGCCGCACTGTTTCAGCTTGAGGTTGATGCCACCGGCGGCGTTGGTCAGCACCAGGACGCGCACGCCCAACTGGTGGAACACGCGCACGGGGAAAACGACTTCCCGAATTGAATAGCCCTCATAGTAGTGCGCCCGTCCCTGCATCGCCGCCACGGGCACGTAGCCGCTCCTGCCAACGACAAACCGCCCGGCGTGGCCCACGGCGGTGGATCGAGGGAAGTGTGGGATCTCGGCGTAGGGGATGGCGGTGGCGTCGGCCAGTTCGTCGGCGAAGGCGCCCAGCCCGGAGCCCAGCACCAAACCAATGCGAGGTTGGAGGCGCGTTCGATTGCGAATGAACGCCGCGGCTTCTTCCGCGCGCTCGTACTCGCCGCTCACACGAGACTCCGTCGCAGGAAACAAGCGAGCCATCATAGCAAAATCCCCGCAATCGCCGCCGACATGAAGTTCGCCAGCGTCCCGGCAATCATGGCGCGGAAACCCAGTTTCGCCAGATCTCCGCGACGGTCGGGCGCCAGCGCCCCGATGCCGCCAATTTGAATCCCGATGGAGCCGAAATTGGCGAAACCGCAGAGGGCAAAGGTGGCAATCGTGAACGACCGCGGGTCGAGGGCTTCACGCAAGGTTCCCAACTGGGCAAAGGCGATGAATTCGTTGGTCACCATCCGCAAGCCCATCAAGTTGCCGATAGTGCCGGCGTCGTGCCACGGTACGCCGATCACCCAGGCGAAGGGACGAAAGACCCAACCGAAGATTTGTTCGAGATTCTTAGGGAAGAAGCCGATGCCCCAGCCCAGCAAGCCGTCATGGATACCGGTGAGGACGGCGTTGCAGAGGGCAATCAGTGCCAGAAAGGCCACCAGCATCGCACCCACGTTCAGCGCCAAATAGAGCCCGTCGGTGGTGCCGCGGGCGATGGCGCCGAGTACGTTGGGATCGACGCGCTCCACCTCCACCCGCACGCGGCCGGCCGTCTCCGGCTGCTCGGTCTCGGGCAGAAACAGCTTGGCCAGGAGGATGGTACCGGGCGCGGTCATCACCACGGCCGTGAGCAGATGCTTGGCCTCGACGCCGAAAGCGATGTAAGCGGCCATGACGCCGCCGGCCACGTGGGCAAAGCCCGAGGTCATAATCGTCATCAACTCGGACTGCGTGAGCCGCGCCAGGTAGGGCCGTACCGTCAGCGGCGCTTCGGTCTGCCCCATGCCGAACACACTGGCGGCCACGGTCACCGACTCGGCTCCGCTCGCGCCCATGATGCGCGTCATGAGCCAGGCAAAAACGCGAATCACCCGCTGCATGACGCCATAGTGGTAGAGGATGGCGAAAAAGGCCGCGACGAAGATGATCGTCGGCAGGACTTGAAAGGCAAAGATACGACCGAACTCCTGGCTGAACGAGCTGGTGTGGATTCCGATTTGCCCGAAGACAAACTGGGAGCCGGCGTAGGAGAGCTCGAGGAAGCGTTTGACCACGCTGCCCGCCCCAGCCATCAGCCGCCGGCCAAAGTCGATACGCAGGACGAACACGGCGAAGAGAAATTGCAAGCCGACGCCCCACAGCACGGTCTTCACGCGAACGGCGCGCCGGTTGGTAGAAAAGGCGTAGGCGATGGCCATCATCGTAACTAGGCCGACGAATCCCATCAGTCGCTCCATGTGTCTGCCCTCCGAGGAAAGTTGAGCCGAATCAGGCCAGGGTTTTATGAATGAGCGGGCTCGCCGCAGGCGGCTGTGCGCCCACCGCCAGCGCGCCTTCCATCAAAGCCAGTGCACCTTCGAGCCGCTTGGGATCGTTGTAGTAAACGGTCGCGAGCACCTCGTTGCGCTCCACGGGCTCACCGACCTTCTTGTGTACCACCAGCCCGACGGCGGGATCGATCCGATCCTCCACGCGCTCGCGCCCCGCTCCCAGCAGCATTGCGGCCCGACCGAGTTTTTCCGCGTCGAGCCGCTCGAGATAACCCGCATGCGGGCTGAGCCATTCGTGGCGGTGCTGCGCCTGCGGGAGCCGCCCCGGCTCATCCACGGTTTTCGGGTCTCCGCCCTGCGCCTGAATGATCTCGCGCATTTTCTGCGCCGCCGCGCCGGAATCAATCATCTTGCGGTAGACTCGCTTCCCTTCCTCCAAGTCCTGGGCGCGGCCGCCGAGAACGATCATCCAGCCCGCTAGTTCCTCGCAAACACCGCGGAGGTCATCCGGGCCCCGCCCGCGCAAGACCTCAAAGGTTTCGGCCACTTCCAGGGCATTGCCGATAGCCTGCCCGAGGGGCTGGTCCATCGCGGTCAGTAGTGCCACCACACGCTTGCCCATGCGACGCCCGATGGTCACCAGGGAGTCAGCCAGCGCACTGGCGCTGCTCAGATCCTTCATGAACGCCCCCGAGCCCACCTTCACGTCCAGCACCAGCGACTCGATGCCTTCGGCCAATTTCTTGCTCAGGATGGAACTGGTGATGAGTGGGATGCTCTCCACCGTGGCCGTGACGTCGCGCAGCGCGTAGAGCTTTTTGTCGGCCGGGGCAATTTCCTCCGTTTGACCGATCAGGGCCACGCCCACCGTATCAAGCAGACGAACGAACTCGGCCAGGCTGAGGCGAACGTTGAAGCCCGGGATGGCTTCCAGCTTGTCGAGCGTGCCGCCGGTGTGGCCGAGCCCGCGGCCGGAAATCATCGGCACACGAATACCGGTGGCAGCGACGGCGGGAGCCAACACGAGCGACGTCTTGTCGCCCACGCCGCCGGTCGAGTGCTTGTCCACTTTAGGACCGGACAGGCGAGAGAGGTCGAGCACCTGGCCTGACTGGAGCATGGCCTCGGTTAGGTCGGAGGTTTCGCGCGGCGACATTCCCCGCCAGTAGACGGCCATTAGCCAAGCGGACATCTGATAGTCGGGAATTTCGCCGCGCGTGTAGCGGTCAATCAGGAAAAAAATCTCCTCGCGGGTCAGCTCCTGCGCGTCGCGCTTTTTTTGGATGAGGTCGCTCGCGCGCATTCGGAGGAAGGCGGCCGCTCAGGCCTGTGAGCGCGGCACCGCGCGGGCCGGGTGGAGCCGCAAGAGGGGGATTTCAGCCGGGCAGCGGAAACGAATCGGGAATACGACGGTTCCGAGCCCGCGACTGATGTATAGCTGCGTGCCGTTCAGCTCCTGCCAGCCGTCGGCCCAGGGCAAGCGCACGCCGCGTCGGGCGGCGAGCGAACGCAGGCGCGGCAGGCCAACCTGTCCGCCGTGGGTATGACCGGCCAGCACGAGCTCGACACCATAGGTGGCGGCGTAGGGCAGGATGGCGGGATTGTGGCAGAGAAGGAGCGTGGGCCAGCCGCGGGTCACACCGGCGAGCGCCTGGTGCAGGTTGTCCTTCCCGTAGCGCAAGTCATCGACCCCGGCCACAAACAGGCTGGCCGAATCGCGCGCCAGACGCACGTGCCGGTTGCGGAGAACTTCGATCCCGTGGCCCTCCAAGGCTGCGGCCACGTGCTGCGCACCGACCCGGCAGTCGTGGTTGCCCAGCACGGCAAAGACACCGAGCGGGGCGTGGAGACGGCTCAGCGCCCGAGCCACAGGCTCAATGTACTTGCGCGAGTTGCTGACGAAGTCGCCTGTCAAGGCGATCAAGTGCGGATGGAGGGAGTTGGCAACTCGCACGGCTTCTTCCACCCTTTCCAAGGGCAGATAGAGACCGTGGTGAATGTCGCTCAACTGCACCAGACGCAGGCCCGAAAAGGCCGCCGGCAGGCGGGGGATTTCGAGGCGTCGCTGGGTGATCTCAATGGCAGGGTGCCGCCAGCGGCGGCGCGCAGTCTGCATTCGTGAATCCTGTCGACGCGTGAACAGTGGCCTCACTCTACCATCACGTTAGTCAGATTGCAAAGACAGCCTGCACCTAGCCCGGCGGAGTCTCAGCCGCCACTTCCACCAGCACCTGGCGCATCTCGGCGTGGATGCGGCCGTTCGTGGCCAGAATCTCCTCGTCGTCGAGGCGAAACGGTCGGCCTTCGAAGTCCGTCACTTGGCCGCGCGCTTCCCGCACCAGAAGCACCCCGGCGGCCGTGTCCCACGGATTCAGGTTTAGCTCCCAGAAGCCGTCGAACCGCCCGCAAGCAACGTAACAGAGGTCGAGAGCAGCGGAGCCATCGCGGCGCACTCCGTGCGTCAGCATGGTGAAGCGGTGAAAGTAGGCGAGGTTGGGATGGCGGTGGCGCTTGCGCGTGGGAAACCCGGTGGCAACCAGGCTTTCGCTTAAGAGCGGTGCTGACGAAACCCGTACGGGCCGCTGGTTCAGCCAGGCGCCTTCGCCTTGAACGGCGTGGAACATCTCCTCGTGCATGGGGTCGTAGACGACGCCGACCAGAATCTCGTTTCCGCGGGCAAGAGCGAGCGAAACACTGAACAGCGGGTAGCCGTGGGCGAAATTCGTGGTTCCATCGAGTGGATCAACGTGCCAGCAGAAGTCGCTCGCGGCCTCACGCCGGCTGCCCTCCTCGGCCACGATGGCGTGTTGGGGAAAATAGGTGTGCAAGCGTTCGACGATCAGCGCCTCCGACTTGCGATCGGCTTGGGTG
>JACQTG010000301.1 GCA_016210895.1 Acidobacteriota bacterium | reverse complement strand
GCGCCGCACCGAGCCCGGCGTCCAGTTCTACTACCTGAGCTCTGAGTTCATCGACAACCGTCGCGTTGACATCATCGAGATGGTGGACGCAGAAAATGATAGCTACATCCTCTACCTGGACGGGCAAACCCATCTCCCCACGCAGCTCCGCTACCGCGAACGGGATACCTTGACCGGCGAGATGGTGGACGTGGTCGAGTACTACGGCACCTACCTCGAGATCCAGGGCGTTCGCACACCCCGCCAGATCACCGGCGAGCGCGCCGGCCTGCGCACCTTCGAGGCCTTCCTGCGCAAGGTCAAGTACAACGGGGGCATCGGCGACCAGCTCTTCACCCGCGACTCGCTGGAAGAACTCTGGCGCAAAATCGCCAAAAAAGAAAAGAAGAAGGACAAGGACTGACCTCTTGCACTAGGCGAGGGGCACTCTGATGCGCAGGCTGCCAAAAACAACGCTGGGGCTACTGCTGCAAGCGTTCTTGTGGGCCTTGCTGTTAGTGGGCTGGGGCCTCGACGATGTCGGCGGCTTCTTTGCCCATCCGGCGCGCACGGGGCTGCTGCTCGTCGCGCTTGCCGGGACGGTGATTGTTCTCGTCTCCGGTGCTGACCTCGACCCCTTTCGCAAGGGCGAAAAGAAAACGGGCCATCAGGCTTGGTTTGTGGCTGTGTTTCTGGTTGTGACGCTGTTTGCCGTTTGCTTCCTGCCCTTTGCCGACCGCCGCAGCGTGCTTGTCTTTGCCGAAAATGATTCCTTGCGGTACGCTGGCCTGGCACTCAACGTCATCGGAACGGCGATACGAGTCGCGGGCCTGCTCACTCTCGGTAGGCAGTTCAGCGGCTACATAACCGTCCAGGAGAATCATCAGTTGGTGCAAACCGGCATCTACGGCCGCATCCGCCACCCGATGTATCTGGGCGTGTTGCTTGCCTTTCCCGGCTTTGCTCTCACGCTCCGCAGCCAGCTCACCATTCCCCTGTTTGTGATCTTCGCCGTTCTCATCCGTGTTCGGCTGCAGCGTGAGGAGAAGCTACTGGGCGAGCACTTCGGGGCTGAATTCGACGCCTACCAGCGTCGCACTTGGCGCCTGGTTCCCTATCTCTACTGAGCCCCGCCGCGGTGACTTCCACGGGTGCTATAATGCCTCCCGGGAGAGAGCCGTGAAGAAACCCGATCCCCCTCGCCACGGCACGACTGTGCTCGCGGTGCGCCGCGACGGCAAAGTCGTCTTTGCCGGCGACGGCCAGGTCAGCATCGGCGACACCATCGTCAAGCAGACGGCGAAGAAGATTCGCCGCCTTTACGACGACAACGTGCTGGCCGGCTTTGCCGGGGCCACGGCCGACGCCCTGGCACTGTTCTCGCGCTTCGAGGGCAAGCTGCAGGAGCATCACGGCAACCTCCCTCGCGCGGTGGTGGAACTCGCCAAGGAATGGCGCACCGACCGCCTACTCCGCCACCTGGACGCGTTGCTGCTCGTGGCCGATGCCAAGAGCACCTTCCTGCTCTCCGGCAACGGCGACATCATCGAACCCGATGACGGCCTGTGCGCCATCGGTTCCGGCGGGGCTTATGCGCTGGCCGCCGCACGGGCGCTGGTCAAGCACACGAAGCTGTCCGCGCGCGAAATTGCCGAGGAGGCGTTGCAGATTGCCGCCAACATCTGTGTCTTCACCAACACCAACTTCATCATCGAAGAACTCTGAGGGGATGGTCGGTCGCTCGCGCGGCGCGAGCCTGCTTCAAGTCGTGCTCGCCTTCATCGTCGCCGTCACCCTCATTTGGCTGGCGATGAAGATGTTTGAGCGCGCACGCGCGCCGGGAAGCGGCCGTGGCGTGCCGCCTGCGCGGGCCTTTCTGGATAGCGTCGAGCTGCGCATCAGTGGAATGGAAACCCACGGCGATGCCCTGACTGTACAGATGGCGCTGCAGCGCGTCTCCGGTGTCGCCGGCGTCCAGGTGGACCTCACCTCCGGCCGCGCCCGCATCACCTACGACCCCAACCGCATCAGCCCCGACCAGCTCATCGCCACCGTGCGCCAAAGCGGTTTCCAGGCCAGCCGCTAGCCCGACCCGCATTTTTTCCTTGCAACTTTCCAGACAATATTGCATCCTATCCCCCCAGGGGGGATAGGATAACCGCCCGGAGGCATCATGGCCAAAGCGCTTTCAGTGCTGAAGGACATCTACCTAGACCCGGAAGTCGAGCAGGAGCTGCAAAACCGGTTGAGCCGCGTTGAGGGCCACGTCCGCGGCGTCAAGCGGATGCTCGGCGAGCATGCTACCTGCGAAGATTTGCTGCTGCAACTCACCGCCATCCGCTCGGCCCTCAATCAAGTCGCTGCCCGGCTGCTCGAAAACCATATGGACACCTGCGTGGCTGAGGCCGTCCGAGCCGGTGGCGGAGAGAAGGCGCTGGCCCATCTCAAGCGCGCCCTGACCCAGGTCTTGAAGAATCAGTAAGGAGAACGTCAATGAACGAGAAGCTGGTTGTCGTTGGCTCGGCAGTCACGGCTTTTGTCGCTTCGCTGTGCTGCCTGGGGCCGTTGCTCCTGGGCGGCATCGGGCTCGGCGTAGCGTTTTCGGCCACCTTTGAGTCGCTGCGACCCTATTTCCTCGGCGCCACCGCGCTGCTCCTGGCTCTCGGCTTCTACTTTGCCTACCGCAAGCCGCAGACGGCGGAAGCGTGCGCTGACAATGCCTGCCCGCCCAGAACCAGTGTGACGCGCAAGTACGGCAAGCCGTTTCTCTGGCTGGCCACCGTGGCCGTGCTTGCGCTGGCCCTCTTCCCCGTCTATGGCGCACGCTTCGTGCCCACGGCGCAACGCCCGACCACTTCTCCTACATCGGCAGACGAAGTGCAACTAGCCAGCGTGGCATTGAAAGTCAGTGGAATGTCGTGTGAGGCCTGCGCGGTCTCCGTGCACGCCGCCCTGGGCAAGCTGCCCGGCGTGGCCGAAGCCCACGTGGATTTCGCTGGCGGCGCCGCCGAGGTGCGTTACGATCCGACGAGGGTCAATCCAGAGCAACTCGTCGAAGCCGTCAATTCCACCGGCTTCAAAGCTTCACTCTGAATGGGCAGGAGGCTTGCAGATGGCCAAGCGTGTAGTCGTCTACAGCCAGCCCGGGTGACTCTTCTGCGGCAAGACGAAAGAGTTTCTTTCGCAACACAAGATTGCCTTTGAAGAGAAGGATGTCTCGAAGGACCCGGAGGCACTGGCGGAGCTGGAACATCTCGGCTATATGAGCACGCCGGTAACCGTCATTGACGGCGAGGCCGTGGTCGGCTTCGATACGGCCAAGCTTGCGCAACTGCTTGGCCTGGACTAGCCGGCCGAGGGAGAACAATAGGTCTGCCGAGAACGCCTGCGGTAAGTCCCCTTCCTTTCCTCGGTTCCGGCTGGTGCTATAATTGAGGTGGGCCGCGTCGGTGCGGCTTCGCTCTTCGGGAATAAGGCACTAATGACTATTTATCTGCCCGGGAAAGTTGGCGAGGCGGAAGAAGCCGTCGAAGCGCCGGCGGTGGGGCTCGATGAGCTGACCCCGCGGCAAATCGTCGCCGAGCTCGACAAATACATCATCGGCCAGCAGCCGGCCAAGCGCGCCGTCGCCATCGCCCTGCGCAACCGCATCCGCCGGCAAAAGCTCGACCCCGAGCTGGGCGAGGAAGTCCTGCCCAAAAACATCTTGATGATCGGCCCCACGGGCGTGGGCAAGACGGAGATTGCGCGGCGGCTGGCGCGGCTGGCCAACGCCCCTTTCCTCAAGGTCGAAGCCTCGAAGTACACCGAAGTCGGCTACGTGGGCCGCGACGTCGAATCGATGATTCGCGACCTGCTCGACGTCTCCATCGAGATGGTGCGCGAGGAAAAGCTCGAAGAGGTCGCCGAGCGCGCCGAAATGAACGCCGAGGAACGCCTGCTCGACCTGCTCCTGCCCGCCGCGCCCCCGCCACCCTCCGAACAGGACTACTCCCGGCAGCTCGAGCAGTTCAACCGCACGCGGGAAAAGCTCCGAGCACAGTTGCGCGAAGGGCGCCTGGACGACAAGTTGGTCGAGGTCGAAGTCCGCGAGCGCAGCTTCCCCGCTTTCGAGATTATCTCCTCGAGCGGTGTGGAGGAGATGGACGTCAACATCAAGGACATGCTGCCGGGGCTGTTCGGCCAGATGAAGAAGAAGCGCCGGATGAAAGTCTCCGAGGCCTGGGAGTACCTGGTGCAGGAGGAGGAAAACCGCCTCATCGACATGGAGCAGGTCACGCGCACCGCCGTGGGCCGGGTCGAGCGGTCGGGCATCATCTTCATCGACGAGATTGACAAGATTGCCGGGCGCGAATCGGGCCACGGCCCCGACGTGAGCCGCGAGGGCGTGCAGCGCGACATCCTGCCCATCGTCGAAGGCACCACCGTCAACACCCGCTACGGCATGGTGCGCACCGACCACATCCTGTTCGTCGCCGCTGGCGCTTTCCACGCCACCAAGCCCTCCGACATGATCCCCGAGCTCCAGGGGCGCTTTCCGATTCGCGTGGAGTTGCACTCGCTGAGCACCGACGATTTCATCCGCATCCTGCGCGAGCCGAAGAACGCACTCGTCCGCCAGTACACCGCTTTGCTTGAAACCGAAGGCATCCACCTCACCTTCACCGATGACGCGGTCGAGGAAATCGCCCGCTACGCCGCCCGCGTCAATGAGGGCACGGAAAACATCGGTGCCCGACGCCTGTTTACGGTGATGGAGAAGCTGCTCGACGAAATCTCCTTCGAAGCCCCAGACCTGAAACGCAAGCAGGTCAAGATTGACGCTGTCTACGTGCACAAGATGCTGGCCGACATCGTGAAGGACCAAGACCTGAGCCGCTACATCCTCTAGCGCGGAGCGCTGCTTGCCCCGCCGCATCCTCCGCCTGTCCTCACCACCTGCCTACGTCGGCTTTTCCCTCTTCCTTCTGTCGTCGGTCATTCTCCTTTTCGCCTGCGGCGTGCCCGGACCGCCGGTGCCGCCCACGCCGAAGATTCCCACACCGCCACGGGATCTGGTGGCCGAGCAGCAAGGCGAGCGCATCCGGCTGCGGTGGTCGCTGTCCCTGCTGAACACGGACGGGACGCGCATTCGCCACGGTCAACGCGCGGGGGTCTTTCGCTGGTTCACCGACAGTCTTGATGGCATAGCCGAGCGCTTCGCCGCCGAAGCGGGCTCGGCCTATGTAATCCCGGAAGATGTGCTGGAGAGATTCGTGCGCGACGGCCAGGTTGAATTCACCGATCCGCTGGGCCCGAGACGCTTGGCCGACCAGGCCGGCCGCTACGCCGTCTACGGCGTCAAGGTGATGAACCGAAAAGACGAGGCTGCAGGGTTCTCCAACCTGGCCGCAGTGCGTATCTTTCCGGTGCCGAGGCTGATTGCCGCGATTGAAACACGGGTCACCGAGGAGACTATTGAACTGAACTGGGCCGCACCCTCTCGCACCACCAGCGGCACGCCTATCCCTGTCATCGCTGGCTATCGCATCTATCGCCGCCGCGACCCAGCCCAAGGCTTTGCGCTCATCGCCACGGCGCCCACGCCCCACTACGCGGACCGCGACTTTCAATTCGGCCAGACCTACGAGTATCGCGTGCGCACGCTGGCCCGGTTTGAGAGCGACACGATTGAGAGCGAGGACTCCGCGGTCGCGAGCGTCACGCCACGCGATGTCTTTCCTCCGCCCGCGCCCTCGAACCTCGTCGCCATCGCCACCCCCGGCCGGGTCGACCTTACCTGGGACGCGACCCTGGCCGCTGACCTAGCGGGCTTTTTCGTCTATCGCAGCCACGAGCCGGGCGGCGACCACCAGCGATTGACGCCCACGCCGGTTCCCGTGCCAAGTTTTTCCGACACCGAGGTCGCCGCCAACACGACCTACTACTATGTTGTCAGCGCCGTTGACCGCGCCGGCAACGAAAGTCCATTCTCAGAGCCGGCGGCCACGCCGCCTCCTCCCCGTTGACAATGGCACAGTTCTGCCGCTTCGAAGCTGACGCCACCCAACACTATGGCCGCCTCGACGGCGAGCGCGTCGAAGCGCTGAGCGGCCCGCCCTGGGCTGGGGGTGAACCCACGGGCAGGCGCCACGCGCTCGCCCAGGTGCGGCTGCTGGCTCCCTGCCAGCCGTCGAAGATTGTCTGCCTGGGGCGCAACTACCGCGAACACACCAGCGAACTCGGCCACGAGGTGCCGCGCGAGCCGCTCATCTTCCTGAAGCCACCGTCGGCGGTCATCGGCCCCGAAGAAGCCATCGTCTATCCGCGCCTGTCCCAGCGCGTGGACTACGAAGGCGAGCTGGCGCTGGTAGTGGGCCGGCGCTGCCGTGGGCTGCGCGCGGACGAAGATGCCCGCGCCTACGTTTTCGGCTACACCTGTCTCAACGACGTGACCGCGCGCGACCTGCAACAAGCCGACGGCCAGTGGACCCGCGCCAAGAGCTTCGACACCTTCTGTCCGCTCGGCCCGGTACTTGCAACCGGGCTCGAGCCGCAGAATCTAATCCTGGAGACGCATGTCAACGGCGAGCGACGCCAGCGCGCCTCGACGCGCGAGATGATTTTCCCGCTCGATGCTATAATACGCTTCATTGCATCGGTGATGACGCTCGAGCCAGGCGACGTGATTTCCACCGGCACACCCGCCGGCGTTGGATCGCTCCATGTGGGTGACGTGGTGGAAGTGAGCATCGAGGGCATTGGGCGACTGCGGAATCAGGTGGTGGAGCGCTAGCCGTCGAAGGAGGTAGCGATGAAGATTTTTCTGGACACGGGCAACGTGGAAGAAATCCGCCGGGCGGCGGCGCTCGGCCTCCTCGACGGCGTCACCACCAACCCCACGTTGCTCGCCAAAGAGGGCAAGCCGTTCCGCGAGGCTCTGCTGGAGATGTGCGCGCTCGTCGACATCGTCAACGGCGAAGTCGTAGCGACTGATGCCGAGGGGATGATCGCCGAGGGGCGCGAGATTGCCTCGCTCCACCCGAACATCGTGGTCAAGATTCCGATGACGCCCGAGGGCTTCAAGGCCATCAAGGTGCTGCGCGGGGAAGGCATTCGCATCAACGTGACGCTCGTCTTCAGTCCCGCGCAGGCCTTGCTCGTGGCCAAGGCCGGGGCTTACTTCGTCAGCCCATTCCTCGGCCGCGTGGACGATGTTGGAGGCGACGGCCTGAAGCTGCTACGCGACATCATCGAGGTCTATCGGCCCTACAAGTTCGACACTCAGGTGCTGGCCGCGAGCCTCCGCCACCCGATGCACGTCGTCGAGGCCGCCAAGCTCGGCGCCGACATCGCCACCATGCCCTACAAGGTTTTCGAGCAACTCTTCAAGCATCCGCTCACCGACCGCGGCCTCGAGGCCTTCCTGAAAGACTGGGAGAAGGCGCGGGCCGTGCTCGGCGACATCCTCCCGGCTGAGGTCAAGACAGGCAGGAAGTGAACCCGTCGCTCCGGTACCTAATCTACATCGTTGCTGCCACGGCTTTCCTTGCCATCGGGCTCTGGGTCTATCTGCGCTGGAAGGCGCGGCACAAAGACCCGGCGGAGCTCGAGCGCTGCCGGCGCGAGCACGTCAACCGCATCGGCCGCATCGCCAACGGCCGCGTGATCGAACTGTTGGATTCGCCTGACGGGGTAGTCTCTGACGGCCCGCACCTCATCTCGTATCGCTACGAAGTCCGTGGAGTTGAATACCAGGCTGCGCAAGACCTGACCTTTCTCGGCGACCAGGCCGGCACGCTCGACTTGGGCAAAGTCGCCTCGGGCCAGTCCATCAGCGTCAAGTTCGACCCCAAGAATCCATCGAACTCCATCATCCTCTGCGAAGTCTGGTCCGGCCTGTAGCCGTACCGCCAGCACACCCTGGCCCCTGTCATGCTGAACGAAGTGAAGCACCCCTCGACTTTCGCTCGGGGTGCCCTGAGCTCTGTCGAAGCGCCTCTCAACGTTGAGATTCTTCGCCCCGACGTTTCGGGGCTCAGAATGACAACAAAGCAGACGGTCACACTCCCTTTCCGTTCGCGTTTGTGGCATCCTTCTAGCTGCGATGGCCCCGGAGAAGCCCGCTACCGAGAACCAGGCCGCTGAGGCGCGGCTGGAGGAACTGCGCCGGCGGGATGAGGCCGCCGAGGCGGGAGGAGGTCCCGAGCGGCGCGAAAAACAGCACCAGGCCGGCAAGCTCTCGGCACGCGAGCGCATCGAGCTGCTGCTGGACCCCGACAGCTTCGAAGAGCTTGACAAGCTCGTCGTCCACCGCTGCGACGAGTTCGAGATGGAGAAGCAGCGGCTCCCGGGCGACGGCATCGTCAGCGGCTACGGGCGCATTGACGGCCGCCTGGTCTACGCCTTTGCCCAGGACTTCACCGTCTTCGGCGGGTCGCTGAGCGAAGCGAACGCGGAAAAAATCTGCAAGGTGATGGACCTGGCCATGCGCAACGGCGCGCCCGTCATCGGCTTGAACGACTCGGGCGGCGCCCGCATCCAGGAAGGCGTACTGTCGCTCAAAGGCTACGCCGACGTCTTCCTGCGCAACACGCTCGCCAGCGGCGTCATCCCGCAGATTTCCGCCGTCATGGGCCCCTGCGCCGGTGGCGCCGTCTACTCGCCCGCCATCACCGACTTCATCTTCATGACCAAGGACACGAGCTATATGTTCGTCACCGGCCCGGACGTGATCAAAACGGTGACGCATGAGGAGGTGACGAAGGAAGAGCTGGGCGGGCCGGTCACGCACAACGCCACCAGCGGCGTCGCCCACTTCATCGCCGCGAACGACACCGAGTGCCTGGCGATGATGCGCGAGCTGCTGTCCTTTCTCCCGCCCAATAACACCGACGACCCGCCGCGCCGCCCGTCGAGCGACCCCGCCGAGCGCAGCGACGACCGCCTGAACTCCATCGTCCCCGCCGATCCGATGCAGCCCTACGACATCAAGGAAGTCATCCGCCTGGTAGTGGACGAAGGCTACTTCTTCGAGGTGCAGGAGCACTACGCCAAGAACATCGTAGTGGGCTTTGCGCGGCTCGCCGGTCAGCCCGTGGGCATCGTGGCCAACCAGCCCGCTGTGCTCGCGGGCGTGCTCGACATCAATGCTTC
>JACQTG010000307.1 GCA_016210895.1 Acidobacteriota bacterium | reverse complement strand
GGTCCGCTAGCGGCCCGGCTTGCCCTCCGGCCGGCCGCCAGGGGCGGTGCCCCTGTGCTCATCGAGCCACCGGGCCACCTGCTCCGGCTCGGTGAACTCGCCGCCCAGGAGCGCGAGAACCAGGTCGTGCGACAAGACGGTGTTGCCCGGGGGCTCGTAGGTGACCGCCCGGGTCTGTCCTGGCAAGCGGAAAAGAAACGGGACGCGAGGGTCGCGCTTCCCGTCCAGGCTGACCGACCCGGGCCAGGCGTGGTCCGAGGAGAGCAGAATCGCGGTTCGCTCCCAGAGGCCTCCCTCCTGCAGAGTTTGGCGCAGCTCGGCCAGGGTGCGGTCGACGAGAGCCAGGTTATCCAAATACCAGCCTTTCGACTGCCGGACGTCCCCGAACTCCCCGGTGCGGCGATCGTAGATGGGGGGACCATGCGGCACGGGGACATGCACGAAAACCAGCCCGAGGGCGGCATCCCCGGCCATTTTGCGAGCGCTGGCGTGAACCAGGATGTACCGCCGGGTGTGGTTCTGCCGATAGAGGCGAGTCGGCAAGAGATTCAGGTCAAGCGGGTCGGCGCCGAAGAAGCCGGGGCCGAAGGGCAGCGACCAAAGAAGCAAGGCCGCCTGATCCCGCATGTGCTCCGGCAGTGTCCGCGGCTCTCCGGTGAATTGATAGGGCACCCAGGCACACGCGGTCAGCTCCTGGCCCAGAATCCGGCAGTAGGGATGAAACCAGCCGGCTAGGGCGGGGTTGACGCCAGCCGCGCGAGCCCGGGAAAAAACGCTGGGCTGGCGGCTCCAGGGGACAATGTCGGTCGTGCCGTGGAGCCCGACCATCAATTCGCCGACCGCGCCCGGTTCGGCATAGTTGACGAAGCGGCCGGTAATCAAAGCCGGCAGCGCGGAGAGGGTGGCCGTCGCAGGAGAGAAGGCGTTCGGAGCGTAAAGAGACTGACTGCGCAGACGGTCCAACTCAGGGAGCTCCAGCCCGGCGGGACGCTCGGCGAAGGAGAGGCGTTGATCCATACCGTCAAAGACGAGCCAGAGCACGCGCGGTCCGGGCGGGCCAGGCAAAGGCAGAAGCGGGGCCAAGGGCCTGTCCTGCCGCGTCTCGGGGGGAGCGTCCCGGAGCGTAATCCAGACAGCCTGGGAAAAGGTCACCACAACGAACGGGGACAGGATCAGCACCATCCGGGCACACACTCGCGGGATGGACTGCCGCCACCGCCATCCTCCATACAGAGCCACGGCGGCCAGCACGAGCCCGAGCAGAACCGCGCGGGAAGACCACGGAGCCGGTTCGGTCACAAGTTGTCCCGCCTGCGGAGCCAGGCCCTGGCGGATGATATCCACGATGACCAGCAGGACCAGAAGAAAGCCGAGTCGCATGCCGAGCCGCGCCAGAGGCTGTTTCGAGCGCCGCGCCAGCCTGGCCGCCGCCCAGAACAGGACCGCCAGGAGCAGGACATCGAGGGCTAGAGCCGCCACGTCAGCCAACGAGACGTCCTTGCGGAAATACGGACGCAGATAGCCGTAAAAATGGGCGGACCACACCCGGAAGAAGCACAGGTTGGCCAGGGAAAGGGCGATCCCGGCATCCCTAAGAGGTCCCATGCGCTTATGTCTTGCGGAAGAGATAAAGCCACCGGTTGGCCTGGCCGACGCGCTGGGAGCGCAGCAGGCGGAAGCGGCGGCGCCCCGCCGCCTCGAAGACTTCCCGGCTGAAGCCGGCGTGGAGGTGGTCGCGGCCGCGGGTGATGCGGCGGAACATGGGGTCGGCCGGGTCCACGTATTCGATGACCAGCAGGTCGCGGGTCAGGTCGGCCGCCATGTCGAAAACGTCGTCCAGCAGAACCCGTTCGCTCACCAGCAAGTGGTGAAGAAGGGCCAACATCAATACAGTGTCGAACTGACCTCGGGCGCGCTCGAGGAAGGACAGGCACTCCTGATTGCGCCACCCCACCGCGGGACTGGGCCGGGCCAGATTGACCACCAGCGGCAGCACATTGCGGGAACTGCCCCGCGCCCGGCGCCACACTTCACCCACCACCACCGGGTCGGAATCAATCGCCACCACCTCTGCCCCGCCGGCCGCTGCCAAGAAGCTGAACTCACCCGTGTTGCAGCCCACATCAAGTAGGCGCTTCGGCCGGAACTCCGCCAAGGCGGCCTGCACAAATTCCTGCTTGCTGCCCGCCTCGTCCGCCGTGTAGGCGCGCTGGGCGGCATAGTCCGACCAAGCTGACCGGTCCATCCCCGTGGGAGCCAAGCGATGAAGATGGCGGCGAAGACTCTTGAAGAGTGAAGCCAGAATGAAGCGAGCTTTCTCGGAGTCAGGCAGCCTTCGGGGGCGATAGAGGGCAGGGTCGCCTTCTCGGTGCCAGGCGGCCAGCCAGGTGGGCAGAGTGACAAGCGCCAGCATCGAAGGCCGAAGCTTCTGTCCCCAGCCGCACATCCGGTAGACCTGCTCGGGTTCGAGTCCGTCGCGACTGGTGGTGAGCAGCGTGTCCAGCGGCAGGCCGAATTGCCGGGTGACCAAGAGCGGAAGCAAAAAAGTGCGAACAAACTGGGCGTACGGCAGCCAGGTAGGGTCGCCGGGAGCACGCCGCTCGAAGGAGAGGACGTCCACAAACACCGGCTGCGGCCCGCGGAAGACAATGTTGTACGGGGTGGCATCCTTCAGACCCAGCCCTTCGGCGAGCAACGACTCGCTCAAGTCAAGGGTCAGGGCCCCGGCCGCGTGCAGCATCTCGGGCGGCCATTCGTAGGGAAAACTGGGAAAAGGAATGCGCTCGTGCTCGAGGAAGAGGGCGGCTTCGGTGGGCCCGCCCAGATCAGCAGCTCCGGCCTTCGCCAACCAGGCCCTCCCTTCGGCGGGATCCATACGCCGGCTGGCCACCAGATTTCCCGCAGCGCCAAATCGCTCCACCGTGGCAGAGACCAGGAACCCCTCCAGGTCGGACACCGATCCGGGCGCGACAAAGCGAACTACACGCCCTTCGTGCTGAATCAGCCGACCCCCAGGGTCGCGAAAGGAAGTAGCCGAACGGGTTATCGGCGACAGGGGTGGTTGCATTCCTCTTCAGGGAGGTTGCCCTTTCCCTCAGGCCTGCCTTTCTCGCCCGTCCCCTCGGGGATCGGCGGGGACGGCGCCCATTCTACCTTGAGTCCGGCCAAACCGACATCCTGGGGCAACTCGAAGCGGTTCCCGCGCTCGTCATAGGCGACCTTGGCTCGCACCGGCTGGGGGCCATCAAAGACGCTTCGTCCCACATGATCCCACGGGATTCGCAACCCCAAAAGGTGCGCGACCGTTGGGGTGATATCAATCAGCTGTACATCTCGATCCGAGACCATCCCTTGCTTTTGAAAGGGAAGTTTGATGAAGAGAGGGACAGTTAGGATGTGATCAGCATTGATCACCTTGCCATCTCTTACCGTAAAACCCCGGCCTCCTGCCCCCGGTTTGAGACTGATTCCGTGATCGGCGGTGATGATGATCAAGCTCTTGTCATAAAGGCCCTGGCGCTTCAATTGGGTCAGGAAGCGCCCCAGCTGCCCATCCACGAAGCCGACCTGGCTCCGGTACTGCTCCGCCTGGCTTCGCGGCACGCGCCTGTTGCTTCCCGGGCCGGGTGTGAAGTAAACGGGAGAGAGCTCGGAGCGCTGGCCTTCGGACGTAAGAAGATATGGGGCGTGGGGCAGTTCAAAATGAGCGAAGAAAAAAATATTCTCTCCTTGACCCGTCGAGCGGATGGCCGCCAGGACTCGGTTGATTTCCTGCACCCGGGCCCGGGTCATCCGCCAGACGCCCAACGGGACCCAGTCTGTCCGGCCGATTGGCACAGACCTGCTGACCTCCGTCGGCAACACCCGAAGCAGATAGAGCTGGAAGACATCCTGGAGCAAACCCTCTCCCCCAGCGCGGAGCTCGGGTGGGGCGCTCAGGCAATGCAAAACTTCTGGTCGACAAAAGTGGGTAAAAGACTCATAGACGTAGCTTTCATAATACGGCTGAAGCAAGTTGAAAAGGTTGCTGGGATAGTGCGCCTCAATGGGACTCAGGCGCCGGTCCGGAAAGTTTCCAGTCAGGATGGTGGGAATGGAGAGGGCGGTACGGTTGGAGTTGGCAGTGGCATTGCGAAACCAGTAGCTCTGCGCGGCCATTTGCTTGAAGTTCGGGAAGCGGGAAGGGTCGATTTGGCCATCCTGACCGAGCAGAGCGTATAGCGTGAATTCGTCGAACACCAGAAGAAACAAAGGCGGCAAGGCGCTCCGTCCAGGCGCTGAGAAACCACTTCGAACCGGCCGCCGGGCGTGAGGAGAGTCGAAGGGCTGGTTTGGGTTCGGCGTCCACCCACGGTACAAAAACAGAACCGGGAATAAGAGCAGCACCGGCGACAGAGTCAGCACGCAATTCTGAAACGCCGAGGGAAACCGCAGGGAAGCCAGAGCCAGAAGTCCGGCGGGAACGACCCAGACCCAATAGGAATTCGGCACTGCCCGCCAACCAGCCAGTGCCTGGTGATTATGAACTTGCCCAAAAAAAAGCAGAAACAAGAGAAAGTACACCACCGCGAGAAAAGCCGAGCCCAGCCACGGGTGCCAGCGCCGCAAACTCGCGCACAGCGCGAACAACCCCAG
>JACQTG010000297.1 GCA_016210895.1 Acidobacteriota bacterium | reverse complement strand
GGCAAGGAGCTGGCGGGATCAAGAGTTAAGTACATGGCCGCCCCTTATTGTCTCTCCGATGCATACCAATTACCAGCGGGACTATAGCCTTGATAGAGCCAAATTGTCTCCCACCGCCCCGTCGTACGCCTCCCTCTGCTGCGCCCGAGGTGTTACCGGACCTGGTGACGACGGCGCAGCCCGCGGCGGCGGATGCGGTTGCGTAGCCGGGCGCGCAGGGCGGGCGGGGTATTGGGGTTGAAGGCAACAAGATACCAAAGCGGCTGCCGGCGGTCGCGGCAGAGCGCCTTGAGCGTGGCCAGGCTGGTATTGGGGTGGCGTGCCACATTCTCCCGGATGGCCGGGTAGGAATGCTGGGCCAGCCGGGCCAATGTACGCGCCGGGGTGTGCCGGTTTTCGCTGATTCGCCGCAGAACCAGGTAGTCGTTACGCGGCGTCCTCCGTTCGAGTGCTGCCAGTCGCGCCGCCGAGGTGCTGCGCGTGGCCAGCGCCAGCTTGCGCTCCCAGTCCGGGCTGATCCGGTTGAGCTCGGCCGTGCGCAGAGCAATCAGTTGCCGCAGCGTCAGCTCTTCCAGCCGGCGCCGGGCGGCCGGCAAGCGCGTCGTGCGCATCAGCCGGAAAACGTTTTCCAGGTTCTGGCGCTCGCCGTAGATGATCTGGCTCGTGCGTGGAAGTGTAGCCTGACGGCGTGGGCGTCGAATGCGGCGTGGCATACTTGGGGCTCGCGCGCTAGTATGCCCGGAAGCCGGTCAGCCGTAAAGCCATTCTGTCTCGGAAAAGACTAAGTCTCGCGAGGCGAATTCGCATACACCCGGCGCCCTTTCCACTCGACGCCCCGGCCGGTCGCGATCCTCCACACCGAACTCAGCAGAATGAGGCTGGCGACGCCGTGTCCCAATCCGGCCAACAGTGCGTGACGCGCGGGCGCGTGCATCCGACGGTTGAAGAGAAGAGCTGTTAGCGTCATCCCCGTTGCTGCCGCGAGAGCGGCGGCGTGCCAGGGCACAAAGCCTCCGCCGGAGGCAAGCCCCACCAATGCCACTAACGCTCCGACTAGGGTCACCGGGCCGAGCAGCCAACTCCAACAGAAAGTCTGTGACGCCCGGCTCACACTGAAGCCCACCGCCGCGAACATGCTCTTGCCGAAACCCGCCCAGATTTCGCCCAGCGAGCGGTAGAGGCGCGTCCGGATGAGTGCGGAGCCATCGCCGGCAGCGGTGCGGAAGCCCGCGCGCTTGAGCAGGCGCATCGTCCAGCCGTCTTCGTTGACCTGCCCGCGAACGGCAGCGTAGCCGCCGATCGCGTCGAGCGCGCGCCGGTGCAGCAGCATATACCCGCCACAGCCGAGCACGGTGTCGCTGGCAGGGTCGTTGGCGCGGTCGAAGGGCGAGGACGTGATCATCATCCAGGCAATCACCGGCAGAACGATGCGCTCCCAGAAGGTCAAGAGCTCCACGCACGGGAACAGGGTGAGTGCGTCCAGGTCCTGTTCTTCGAGCAGTCCCATGCCCGCCCACAAGGAAGCTGGGCTATGGATGACGTCAGCATCGGTCACGAGCAGCAGCTCACCCCGCGTGGCCCGGCGCCCCTGCTCGAGCGCCCAGGGCTTGCCCAGCCATCCGGCGGGCAAGGGCCCGGCATCAATCGCGCACACGCGGTCGGGATGCCGGGCGGCGAGCTCGTTAAGGACAGCACGCGTGGCGTCGGTCGAATTGTCATCCACGACGATGATTTCGAGCGCCGGGTAGTCCTGCGCCAGGAGCGAGCCGACAGCCGTCTCGAGGACACGCCCGGCCTCGTTGCGCGCCGGCACGATGACGGACACTGCGGGCCGTGTCCCAGAGGATTTCGCGGCATCGGGGTTCGGGCGCAGCGCGGCGGCGAGCGCGCCGCGCGTGCGAACGAACAGGTAGCCCCAGCCCACTGCTAGGCCGCCAAACAAAAGCGTGAGAAGCAGTGACGCCATCGTGGGACTCCAAAAGGATTGCGGGCAGCGCCCGGCCGCCACTATAGTGGGTGATTCAAGACAAAGCAAACGGCATGCAACAAGGAAGGGAGGCCCATGTCAGTCTTCGACGACCGCAAGCAGGAACTCGAAAAATACGAATTCATGATGGGCACGGCGCGGGGCCGCCTGGCCGTGACGCTTGATTTGTTGACTGAGGCGCTGGTGCTCGTCGGCCAGCATGCCGTCTACTGCCGCAGCCAGCGCGAGCCCGAGCAGCCGGCGATGGACATCCGCCTGATCAACCAGAGCCTGGGGCAGGCGAAGGAACTCATCCAGACGGTGATGGAGGAAGTCCGCCGGGCGCGCGCTTCGGGTGCCTCCGGGTAGCCTCGCGGTGGGCGCCGGCTCACTTGAGTTTGACGGCGGTGACCTCGAGTTCGTAGCGCCGCTTCGTGGCCGTATCCTCCACGCTGCTGACCACGGTGGGCTTGCTCACCGGCACCGCGGCATACACTTCTGCACGAATGTTTCGCAGCACCGGTGGCGCGAGTCCAGAGGCCTTTTCTTTCTCCTCAGGCCGCTCAAAGCTGCTGATGTCTAGTTTGAGCTGAACAGCTACGAAGTTTTCCCGTTCCCGCAGGTCGTCGCAATCGATGTTCAAGCCGACGTCCATGTAGATGACCTTGCCTTCCGACAACATCGGCACGCGGCTGGAGGTGCGGATGCGGCAATTTCCGTGCTCCTCAAGGACAACGGTGTATTTCCGCGTGTTCACGCGTGCCCCGTCTTCTCGTTCATGCACCGCCAGATCGAGCTGGTACACCGCCGGCGGCTTGGGCGGCTTTTTCTCAGCCGACTCCTGGGAAAAGCCGGCGGCCACGAGTCCGCCCAGGGCGACCGCGGCCAACATCAGAAGCTTCGGGATTAGCGTTCGCATGGCCATCTCCTCAAACTCCGGGTTGCTTCCCCGGCGATGCCAATTTCTCGATCACCAGGGCCGGAATCTTCAACTCTTCGAGGGTCAACTTTTTGATCGGGTCACCCAGCCGGCCAGCCACAAGCTGCTCCCCCGGCAGGCCGTGTGCATACTCGACCAATAGCATTTCTTGCTCTGACAAAGGAGCCCGCCAGGGCAAGCTTTCACGCCGCACCTGCTTTGTGGCCTGATGCCGGGTGGCGGGAACCGGCTGCCGCGCGGTTACAGGTCGTGGTGCAGCCGGCTTTCCCACGAGGCCGGAACCTTGCGCGGTGGGGCGTGGGGAAACATGCGCCCGCTGCTCCAGCGGGGAGGGCGGACGACGCGCCACATAGAAGGCTCCCGCGACCATCAAGAGAGCTACACCGCTGGCCAGCAGCGGGCGCCATGCCCACCGGAGGCCCCACGGCGGCTCTGCTTGCAACCGCGCCCGCAGATGCGCCTCGATCCCCGGCGGGGGTTCCACGCGGGTATAGTGCGCGAGTGCAACGTCCAAG
>JACQTG010000291.1 GCA_016210895.1 Acidobacteriota bacterium | reverse complement strand
GGTGGCGATGGTTCTACAGGCGCCTACCGCCGCGCTCTCATTCGCCGCCATCCGCGCCCGCAACAGGTTAGGGATGGCAATGGCGGCGATAATCAGAATAATCGCCACCACGATCAGGAGCTCGATCAGCGAAAAGCCTTCTTCTGCTCGATGTCGAGACACAGCGGCCGCCTAGTATGCCACACTGTGAAAAGCAAGTCACTGGCCAGGGGTACTATCCCGAATGATTTCAGGCAATTAGGTAAGCTTTCCTCTTCACCGCCGCGCAAAAACGCGAACATTGTGACACTTTATGTCTTGCCAGGATGACAGAAATTGTCTAGAGAATGACAGAAATCGGACGTTCACTCCTGGCAGCAACTTCATTTCTATCCCTTTCTTCCGAATTGAAAGCGCTTGTGGGTGCGTGCTAGGTTTCGGTGCCGTTGCACGGCGAATCTTAGTATGGGGGAGGCAGGCGGGTTCCGCCGCAGGCTTTTTCATGCCACGCGCTGGACGCACACTCTTCGCAGTTCTTCTCTGCCTGCTGGGCCGGAGTCTCTGGGGGCAGGAAGCTCGGGAGCTGGTGATTTTGGCCGACTCGCAAGAGAAGGTGGGCGATACCTATGTGCTGCGGGGGCAGGTGGAGATTCGCTACCGCGGGATGACGCTCAAGGCCGGCCAGATCACCTACCAGGAAAGCTCGGGCGATGCCACGGCGGAAGGCCAGGTAGAGTTTGAGCGCGACGACGAGGTGGTGCGGGCCGAGTCGGCAACCTACAACCTGCGCAGCGGCCAGGGCCGTTTTCTGCGCGTGCGGGCCACGGTCGACATCCGGGCGCGGCCCGACCCGGACTTGCTCGTCAGTCCCAACCCCTTCTACTTCGAGGCGGAAGCCGTTGACCGCCGCGCCGATGGCAGCTACGTGGCCCACCACGGCTGGGTGACCAACTGCACGCCGGAAAGCGCCAAATGGAAGCTGCGTGCTGCCCGGGCGGTGATTCTGCCGGGCGAGCGGGTGACGCTGTTCGGCTCGAGCTTCCATCTCGGTCCCCTGCCGCTGCTGTACTTGCCCTTCGTCACCCATCCCATCCAGCAGCGCCCGCGCCAATCGGGCTTTTTGCTTCCCTCCGTCGGCAACAATTCGCGCAAGGGCACCACGCTGGGGGAGGGGTTTTTCTGGGCCATCACTGACCACGCCGATCTGCGCCTGAGCGCAGAAATCTTTCAGGCGCGCGGCTGGTCGCGGCGAGCGGAGTTTCGCCTGCTGCCCACGGCGCGCAGTTCGGTGTACGTGAGCTACTTTGGCGTGACCGACTGGGGTTTTGCGCGGCGGGCGGGGCAAATCGACCAGAGTGGCGATTTCATTCACGTGTTCACCGACGGCGAGATCAGCCCTGGCTGGCGCGGCGTGGTCGACTTCAACCACCTGAGCTCGCTCCGCTTCCGCTTGGGCTTCAGCGAAACCTTCAACGAAGCCATCATCTCGGAAGTCCACGCCAACGCTTTCCTCAGCCACAACCGCGACACCTTCTACTTCAACGGCTTTTTCCGCCGCTACCGCAACTTTGAGATCCGTCAGCCCCTCAGCCCGCTCGTGCCGCTCGAGGAAACGGCGGTGACGCTCGTGGCGGCGCCCGGGTTGGAGTTCGGAACACGACCTCGCCGGGTGGACTCGCTCGGGGTGCCGCTCTATCTGCGGTTGGATGCGAGCGCCGTCGGGCTGCGGCGGCGCGAGCGGCGATTTGAGACCCCTTCGCTCGTGCAGCGGCTTGATGTCTATCCCCGGGTCACGCTCCCGCTCTTGCGGAGTCGCTACCTGCAGTTGATCCCCACGCTGGGGGTTCGCGCGACTCGCTACGGCGCGCGGCTGGTGGACGACCCAAGCCAGCCGGGCGGGAAGCGCGTCCTGAGCCAGCCACTCCGCCGCCTCACCGAGGAAGTGCAGGTAGACCTGCGCCTGCCCACCGTGGGCCGTATCTACGAGCGCCCCCAGCATCGCTTCAAGCACAGCATCGAACCCCAGGCCGTCTACCATTACGTCAACGGCGTCGACGCGTTCGGCGAGACCCTGCTCTTCGATGAGACCGACATCCTGACCGACACGCACGAGATCGAGTACTCGCTGACGCAGAGACTTTTTCGCAAGGAGCGCCAGCCGCCTCCGGGCGAGGGGACTGCGGTTCAGGAAGTGATTTCCTGGCGGTTGGCCCAGAAGTATTTCTTCGACCCGGACCTGCGAGGGGCGCTGGTGGGAGGGCAGCGCAACGTCGCAGCCACACTGGCCTCGCTCACCGGCTATGCCTGGGCGCTTGAGCCGCGTCGCTTTTCACCCCTCATCTCGACGCTGAAGATTACTCCCGGGCGGAAGTACGACACCGAATGGCGGCTTGACTACGATACGCGGCGGAACAAAACCCTCAACAGCCGGCTGACGGTGAGCGCGTTGCTGTGGCGGGAGTTTCGCGCCTCGTTGGCCCACTTCGTTACCCGCAACGATCCTCTGCTCCAGCCGCGCTCCCATCAGTTGCGCTTTCTTGTGAGCTACGGGCAGTTGAACCGCCGCGGCCTGAACGCCACCTTTGGCGCCACCTGGAACATCCGGCAGGACTTTTTCCAGAACACGGTGGCCCAGGTGAGTTACAACTGGGACTGCTGCGGCCTCGCCTTCGAGTTCCGCCGCCTCGGTCTGGGACAACTGCGCAGCGAAAACCAGTTCCGCGTCGCCTTCACCGTCGCCAACCTGGGCACCTTCGGCACCATCCGCAAGCAGGAACAACTGTTCTAGGGGGTGTGGCCAACCCGTAGGGAGACTGGCGGATCGCAGTAGAACGGCGACGCGGGCCAACAGTAGCCCGCACCGACCTTGAGCCGTCCCG
>JACQTG010000287.1 GCA_016210895.1 Acidobacteriota bacterium | reverse complement strand
GTCTAGAGGAGTAGCTGCGGCCCGAGAACGCGGTCGGTATAGGACATCAGCAGTTCCCGCTGCTCGCGGGACAATCCCATGAATTTGACTCCGACTTCGTTGTCGGGGGTGATACGGGCCACGAGCGCCTCGATTTCGAACCGTCGACCGATCTTGGGCAGGGTGAAATCCAAGCGGAGGGGGCTTCCGGGCTCGGGTGATTCCCGGAGCCGCAAGAGCAGGCCACTCGAGCTGATGTCAATGGTTTTGCCCGTGACCCGCTTGTTTTCCCAGGTGCACTGCACGGGCACTTCCAGGCGGGCGCGCTGGTAGCGGCGGCGCTCTTCGAGCATGGAGGCGCGGCAGACGTTGATCAGCCGGCGCACCTCGGGAGGACCGACGGGCTTAGAAAGGAAGAAGGTGACTCCGGTGTGAAAGCCTTCCGCAGCCGCGCGCGCCGAGTGCCGTGCGCTCAGCATGGTAATCGGGACGCGAGAATTGGAGAGCGATTTGCGAACCCGCTCGGTGAACTGGCGTCCGCCCTCATTGGCCAGATCCCAGTCGACGATCACGCCGTCGAACTTTTCCCTGTTGATCAGGTCGGCGGCGTCCTCGGAGCTCGTCAGGCAGCGCGGAATCGCCCCGCGCTCCCGTAAGAGCTGGTCCATCTGTCGCAGCGAGCGTGCGTCTTGCTCGATTACCAGGATCTTCAGCTTGGGCAGCATCGCGCGTCCCCACCTGCGGCGGCGGGCCCCCTTGCGGCCCTGGCTCACGCTGGATCGCGATGGTAGCACCCGCGGGCAGGGTGTCAACGCGACTTTCGTCCTACTCAGGGTTACACGGCAGTGGGCTGAGAGCGAGGGTGTGCGTGGTGTTTTTCCCGGGGGCTGGATCGTGGAGCTAGTGGAAGCTGGCCAGGGCTTCGGCTTCGCTGGCATACACCTCAAGCAGGGCAGTCAAGAGCAGGCTGTCAAGTGCCTGCTTGACCTGGCCCGTGGGGGTAACCAGCTTCAACTGCCCATGTTGCTGCCAGGTCGAATTGTACGCGCCCACCAGGGTGGCCATTCCGTCGCTGTCGATCTGGCTGACTTCTGCCATATTGAGGAGGATACGTTTCCTGTTCGCCGCGAGGAGCTGGCCGACGCGTTCGCGCAAGTTGTCGGAGGCCTTGCCACGGGTAATCCGGCCGTGCAGGTCAAGGACGGTTACGCTGCCGGATTCTCGCGTCTTGATACCGTAGGACTTCCAGGGCAGCTTCATGCATTTTCCCCGCAGTTTCTGTGCGGCGTCTCCGGGGCTGGAGAGCGTCCGGCGGCTCGTGCTGTATGTGGCCGGCTGCCTCGTGGCGAGTTTGCCGTCAGTCGTCTGAACCGGCGGCCTGCGGCGCCAGGGCAAGGGGCCGGCGGAGGGTAGCGGGTTCCTTCCCGTTGCGCATATGGCTGCGGCCTTCAAGCACGCCGCCCGCCTCGATCACCAGGCACGGCGTGTGCACCTCGCCGTCCACTACGCCACTGGGCAAGATCTCCACGCGATCCGTACCCTGGATGTGGCCGCTAATTCTCCCCGCCACGGAGACGACGGTGCCTTCGATGTCTCCTTCTACCTGGGCGGTTTCTCCGAGAATCAGCCGATCCTGGGAGCGCACCGTACCTTTGAATTCACCGTCAATGCGGAAGGCTCCCGACAATTGCAGGGTTCCTTCCAGCTTGACGCCTTCGTCCAGGAAGCCGATCCAATCCTCGGCTCCTACGGGTTTCGTCTTACCGAACCATTTTGTCATTGGTCACCTCTACCGATTCTTCTCCCTTGCTGGTGCCGGGCGCATCTTGCTTACGGGCGGTTCAGGGGCGGCAGGGAAACACCCCAGAAGGATTCACTGGGTACAGAAAGCTCAACGCCCAAATGAAAAGTGTCGTTGGAGTTCTTGGGGGACTCGACCCACACGACTCGGCCCATGGCTGACTTTTGCGTGTAATGGTGCGTTATCTCAATGGGCGTATCTAGGGCTAGGGCCTGACGCAGGCGAATCAGGGCACCATGGGCGCTGACGATTTCGGTTTCGGTGGACTCTTTGAGCGTGGCCGGGCCGGCCGGCGGAGCCCAACTGACGCTGATGGGAATGCGGAGGAGGGCACGCTGGCTGCGACGGTACTCCAGGCGGGCGGGCACGGCTAGGAGCCTCTGACGGCCAGCTTCTTGGCGCCCCGGCCGCGCGCGGGGGCAGCACCGAGGCCAAGACTCGTCAGGAGTGCAGGCAGCATGGCCTTTAAGTCACGCAAAGACAAGAGGAAGGCAACAACCTGCTGCAACATGGCGGCTCTCCGTAGCTACGGGTTATCGCTCGACCGGGAAGGGAAAGTCTACTGGCCGCGGGGACAGTTTCAGGACAGGGGCGGAACAGCCTGAGCGCTTATGCGGGATGTGCCGTGCTTCAAAACCAGTTTTCGGGCTGGTGCTGGAATTCTTCCGCCGCGGGCTTTTCCCTGTTTCCGGTGGCCCAACTGGAGGCGTTCCAGCCCCGCCAGAGGTCGAGCACGGAGGGCATCAACCCGGCCTGACCCTCGGTCGGGCTGCCGGCTGGTCCCTGCCAGACCACGCGGAAATCGGCCGAACGCGCCTCGGGTCCCAAGCCGGTCTTGACTTTCAACGTTGCGCCGGCTTCCACGGCGTGGCGGAGGCGGATGCAAGCGCCACGCTCGCTGACGTTCAAGGTTTCCGTGTCTTCTTCAAACCCCTTGCCGCCGGTATCGATCCCGCTGACGGTCACCGGGATGCGGGCCGTCAGGCGCGAGGCGCGACGTTTCTTGGTGTGTGCCGGTTCGCCCAGCGTACCCAGCACCCGGTTGAAATGGCGCGCCAGCCACTGCCGATGCTCCGGTGGCAGGGACAAGAACTTGACGCCCATTCCGGTGCCAGGATTGATGTGCCGCACCACACAGGGTACGACCAGCAACTTCCCCTGCAGAGTAAAGCGCAAACGGAACCGGTGCCCTACGGGAAAAGGCTGCGGGGTGCCGATGTAGGCGCCGTCGAGGCTCAGATCCTGGAACTGGGCAGGGAAGCTGCGTTCCTCGGAGTCACAGATGCAACCTTCACTGTAGCGGAGGCGGCGCTTGTCGTCGAGTTCCACGACTGGTTCCCTGGCTCGAACGGCTTGTGAGCGAACACCGCTGCCCCCTGCGGTCCTACTAGGAAACGCTAGGCGGGTTGGTAAATCAATGGGAGAAAAGTCCTACTGGGTGTTTGCCAGACGCCAGTGGCGGGTAGTCCAGCCCAGTCGCTTCTGGGTTGCGCGTTTTGGCGGTCTTGGCTAGGATGTCATTTTCGGCGATCGACGGGAAATTCTTCCGGGAAGACGGCTGCGCGTGAAACGTGCGGCTCGTGCTTGCGTCAAATCAGCTAGGAGCAAAAGAGGAGGGAGGTAGCAATGCGAAAGCTGGCCATCCTAGTGGCAGTGCTCGTAGTCGTAGGGGGTGGCGTGTTTTACGCCTGGCGTGCGTATTCGGGCCCGTCGGCCCCCCCGGCTCAGGTCGAAGTAGGTGGGGTCGTGGACGATTTCACGCTCGCTGACATTGGCGGGCAGTCGCACTCACTCTCGAGCCTGCAGGGAACCCAGGGCACGCTGCTGCTGTTCATCTCCACGCGCTGCCCGGTGTCGAACAATTATGACGAACGGATGGAGGCACTCCATCGCGAATACGGCCCGCGCGGGATCCGCGTGGTGGGGATCAATCCCAACCGCAATGAGCCGGTGGAGGAGGTCCGCCGCCATGCCCAGGAGAAGGGCTTGACGTTTACCATCCTCAAGGACGCGGGCAACCGCATTGCCGACTATCTGGGCGCTTCGGTTACGCCTGAAGCCTACCTGCTCGACACGCAACGCGTGCTGCGCTACCACGGGCGGCTGGACGCCGACCAGCACGAGCCCAGCCTGAATTCGAATGAGTTGCGGGAGGCGCTCGACGCACTGCTTAACGGGCAGGACATCACCAACTTGGGCAGGAAAGCCTTTGGCTGCACGATCAAGCGCGTTTCCTGAGCGGATCGCCGGCGCGCTGCTCGTAGCTCTGCTGGTGGCGCTGGCTGTGGGCTGCCAGACGGAGCGGCAATCAGTCCCACAAGGGGCGACGACCGAGGCGGGTTGGATTGACCTGGCGGGGCTCGAGGGGCGGCTGCGGGAAGACCAAGGCCGGGTGGTGGTGGTGAATTTCTGGGCCACCTGGTGCGAGCCCTGCCGGGAGGAGTTCCCCGACCTGATCCGCCTGCATCAGCGCCACGCCGACCGCGGCTTGACCCTGCTGGCCATCTCGCTCGACAGTCCCAAGCTCCGGGACACCAAGGTGCGCGAGTTCCTCATCGAACAGCGCCCGAGCTTTCCTGTCTATGTGAAGACGGCCGGCGACGACGATGCCTTCATCAACGCCGTAGACCCGGAGTGGAGCGGGGCGCTGCCAGCCACGTTCATCTATGACCGCAGCGGGCAGCGACGCCATACATTGATCGGGCAGCAGACACTGCGCTCGCTGGAAGCCTACGTCGAGCTGCTGCTCGCGGATTAGCCGCGCCGATGGTCTGGGCAAGCCTGCGCTTGGTGGCCGGCATCTTTCTGACCGTGCTCGGTCTGCTGGGGCTCTTGCTGCCGATACTGCCCGGGTGGATTTTTCTCATCCCCGGTCTCATCATTCTCAGCGCCCACTTCCACTGGGCCCGGCGCTTGCTTGACTACCTCCGCACACGCAAGCCTACCGGCAACGTCCGCTGACGCATAGGCGCGGGCGGCCACGCAATTCTGCTAGAATCCAGCCATCTTTTCCTTGCGTGAGTCGAGATGTTTGCGCGGCGCTCCCAACTCCTGGGTTTCACC
>JACQTG010000293.1 GCA_016210895.1 Acidobacteriota bacterium | reverse complement strand
GGCGGCCCGCTGACGGTGGTAGCTGAACACCACCTGTGCGCCGGCCTCCGCGAGAAGCTCCACCGTGGCGGCCCCGATGCCCCGCGAGCCGCCGGTTACGACCGCCACCTTGTCTGCCAGTTGAATCATGCGGACGCTCCCAGATAATTCCGTTCAATCTGCTCCCGCACCCGGGCCACCAGCTCCTCCAGGCGCTCCTTGCCCATCCCGGCGGTGGCGATGGGCGGATCAAAGATCAACTCCACTCGGCCGGGTCGGATGTGCCAAGAGTGCGGAGGGAGAACTGCGCGCGAGCCACGGATGGTTACGGGGATGATGGGCGCACCCACCTTGAGCGCCGCCAGAAAGACCCCGGTCTTGAATTCTTCGAGCTCGCCGCTCAGGCTGCGTCCCGCTTCGGGAAAAACCACCAGCGAAACACCCTCCCGAATGTAGTTCACCGCCTGCAACAGCCGGCGGGCGTCGGCGTAGACATTCTTCCGGCCGATGGGCAGGTGCCCGGTGCGGCGCAGGTGCCAGCCCAGAAACGGAATCGGAAACAGGGTCGCCTTGGCCATGATGCGGAACTCCACCGGCAGATGGGCGAACATGATGGGGATGTCGATGTAGCTGTGGTGGTTCGAGATGAAAACGTAGTGCTTGCCCGCCTCCAGGTTTTCCCGGCCCCGCACCCGCACCCAGACCACCGCGATCGCCAGGATCGTGCGCGCCCACGCCCGGGCGACCGCATGTTGCCGCTTCGCGCCCGGATCGAACGGCGACACAAAGAGCGACAACAGGCCGAACACCACTGTCGACAGGTAAATCAAGGGAATCGTGAACAGCAGCGAACGCAGCAGCCCCAGGCTGTTGAGCAGCCACCCCATCAGAAGCCGGCGGGACTGGTCGGCGCCGCCAACGCCGCGGGCTCCGTCGCGGCCGCCATGCCGCGGCCTGAGACCAGCGCTTGCCGGCAGTCTCCGACCAAGAACAACGATCCGGTCACAAAGACGACCTCCTCCGGCCCCGCGGCTTCGAGCGCCCGGCTCACCGCGCGGGCCGGGTCCGGCTCAAGCGCAACATTGGAGTTGAAGGTCCGGGCCAGGCCCTCCAGCGCGTCGGGACTGGCCGCCCGGGGCGTGGCCGGACGGGTGACGATGACCTGCGCGGCGCGGGGAAAGAGCAGCTCCGCCACTTCCTCCACGGCTTTGTCGCGCACAGTGCCATAGACCAGGTGAATACGGCGCCCAGGGAGGTGCTCCTCCCAGAAACGCGCCACTTGTCGGGCCCCGGCCGGATTGTGAGCCCCGTCGAGAAACAGCAGCGGCCGGCGCTCGACCAGCTCCATCCGACCCGCCCACCGCGCTCCGGCCGTCCCTTCGATGATGGCCGCTCTGGGAATGGCCCAGCCGCGCGCAGCCAGTTGCTGAGCTACCACCGCTGCTGTCATGGCGTTGTCCACCTGAAAAGCGCCGCGCAGGCCCGGGGCCAGGCGCAGCTCCAGGCCCTGCGGGCCCGAGAGAACGAACTCATAGCGGCCGAAATCTTGGGCGCGCACCTGTTCGGCCCGGTAATCCCTCACCACGTCCATCAGCGGGGCCCCTAGCGCCGTCGCCCGCGCCGCTACCACCTGCCGCGCCACCGGATGCACCGCGGCGCTGACCACGGGGACACCGGGCTTGATGATGCCGGCCTTTTCCGCGGCGATTCTCTCGATGGAGTGCCCCAGGTAGCGCTCGTGGTCGAAATCAATCGCGGTAACCACGGCGACTTCTGGGGTCAGGATATTCGTGGCGTCGAGCCGCCCGCCCAGCCCTACCTCGACCACGGCCAGCTCAACCCCGGCCTGGGCGAAATGCCAGAACCCCATCGCCGTCAGGGTCTCAAAGTAGCTGGGATGATTGGGCAGGGCGTTTTCTCCCAGCAGCGACTCGATGGCGCCCGTGACCGCGTCAAAGGCGGCGGCAAACTCCTCGTCGGTGAGGGCGCAGCCGCCGACCGCGATGCGCTCGTTGATACGAGCCAGGTGGGGTGAAGTATAAAGTCCGGTGCGGGAGCCGGCCGCCCGTAGGATGGACTCGACCAGGGCCGCCACTGAGCCTTTGCCGTTGGTGCCGGCGATGTGCACGCTGCGGAATCGTTGCTCGGGGTGACCCAGCCGCTCCAGAACCGCCTGAATGTTCCTCAAATCCCACTTCAGGCTGCGGCCTTCGTAGCCGAGCCACAGCAGCCGCTGCACCGAGTCTTCGTAGCTCAGGGTCATGGGCTAGGGCGACATGAAGGCGAGGGCTTCGGCCAAGTAGTTCTTCAAGTCCTTGCGATGGACGATGGCGTCCAGGAACCCCTTCTCCAGCAAGAACTCGCTGCGCTGAAAGCCCTCCGGGAGTTTCTGGCGGATGGTCTGCTCGATGACTCGGGGCCCGGCAAAGCCGATCAGCGCCCCGGGCTCGGCAATGTTGAGGTCCCCCAGCATCGCATAGCAGGCGGTGACGCCGCCCGTGGTGGGGTCGGTGAGCACGCTGAGGTAAGGGATGCGGGCGTCGTCCAGCCGAGCCAGGGCGGCGCTGATCTTGGCCATCTGCATCAGGCTGATGACGCCTTCCATCATCCTGGCTCCGCCCGAGCAGGAAACGATGATGAGCGGCATCTTGGCTTCGAGGGAGCGCTCGATGGCCCGGGTCACTTTCTCACCCACCACCGCCCCCATCGAGCCGCCGATGAACCCGAATTCCATCGCCCCCACCTGCACCGGCCGCCCCGCCAGGCTGCCGGCGGCGAAAATGATGGCGTCCTTCAGCCCGGTGCCCTGCTCCGCGGCCCGCAGGCGCTCTTCGTAGCTCCGGGTGTCGGTGAATTTCAGCGGGTCGGTCGAAACCAGATTGGGGTCGTGCTCGGTGTAGCGGCCGTCGTCCAAGAGCAGTTCCAGGCGCTGGGTGGCCCCGATGCGGTAGTGGTACTGGCAGCGAGGGCAGACGTTGAGGTTCGCTTCCAGGTCTTTTTTCCAGAGAATGTTGCGGCAGCCCTCACACTTGAGCCACAGGCCCTCCGTCCGCACCTTGCGCTCGTCGGGCGGCGGTGCTTCCAGGCGCTCTTTCTTGCGGCGGAACCAGGCCATGGTTATTCGGTGTGCAGTATGAGGCTAGAGCTCGGGTAGCCGAACAGGGAGATCATGTCGAAACAGATTCTCGCAATGCTGTTTGCGCTGAGGTTCGTCTCCACGAAAATGTCTGTATTCTTTATCTTCTTCGGCAACCTCAAAACGTCAGGCGTACGGCTGAAATAGGGTCTCTTTCTGCCTTCAAGCGAAAGCACCTTTTCAAAATCTGCTTTGCGGTTGGCCACCAGAACATCGCAGAGAGCTAGCAGAAGTGCTATCCAAGAACCCACCCTGTGCTTCCGACCATTTAATTCAAACTCGCCGATCGACTTGCCCGTGTATCCCTTAGCAGAAACGCTTGGCGCGCGTTTCGACCGGGGCGCCGACGCGGACGAAACCTGCGTTGGTGGCGGAGCGCCAATCAACAGCCTACCCTTGTTCTCCACCAGGAAACGCTCCACGACCTCCGCATCAGCCTTATACCCACATAGCTTCTCTGTGGTTTCGCTAAGGAGATCGATCAGGAGTTCGTCCGCCTCAGATACAAGCTTGTTCCACGCTTCTGGTAACGTGTTTCGCAGTATCTTAACTTTCTGTTGGCTCTTGTATAAGGATTCCGCGTTACCGATCGCGTTGCCTGTTTCCACGTTTTCCCTAGATAGAAACTTGATGAACCTGTCCGTGGCATGCGTCGCATCTTGCTCGGCAACGTCAACTGTGTAGAACTTTCTTTGCTCCCAACTCCCTTCGTGCAATGGCAGATAAAACCACCAACTAGTACCATTCGTAAGAGCCGCGAGTTTCACGCCCTCTTGGAACGAATAGTTCAGCAGCTGCTCTTGATGTCGCTCTAGGTCCTCGCTCGGCTTCTTCACCTCGATGAACACTTTGTTCGCATTCTGTATGCGGAGCGCGTAATCAACTCTCTTATCTCCAACAGAGTACTCTGGGACAACCTCATCGATATTGAAAGTATCCCAGCCAAGCTTTGAAAGCAGCGGGAGGACCATCCCTTGCTTGGTGGCCGCTTCGTCAAGCGCCGCCAAACGACGATCAGACTTGAGCTTTTCAATGAAAAGGCGAATATGTTCTTGCACTTGATTATCTTCCAAGCGCATGTACCTAGTACTCGATGCCGCGCTGAGCCTCGATGCCCTTCTGGTAGGGATGCTTGACCTCGCGCATCTCCGTCACCAGGTCGGCCAGCTCGAGGATGTCGGGACGAGCATTCCGGCCGGTCAGCACCACGTGCAGCATCTCCGGCTTTTGCTTCAGGGCATCGAGAACCGGCGCCACCGGGAGCAGGCCGTAGCTGATGG
>JACQTG010000290.1 GCA_016210895.1 Acidobacteriota bacterium | reverse complement strand
TCGGCCCCATCCACGGTCGCGCTCAGCGGTCGAACTGGTGTGGCTGCTGGTCCTGGAAGAACAGGCATGCTCGGTGTGCATTGACGCGGGGCAGGTCGAGTGGAAAGAGGAACCCCCACCCAGGAGTCTCGAGGAAGTGGTTGCAGCCTACGAGAAGGCGCATGCCGACCTGACCCCGCGCCTGAAGAGATTGGACGACACCACCTGGGAAGGGAAGACGGCACGGTTGCTCTCCGGCGGCGAGAGCTACGAGTTGCCGTTGGGCGAGATGCTGTGGGCGGTCATGTTCGACGCGATTCATCATCGCGGGCAGTTCAGCCTCTACATCAGGCTTATGGGCGGCAAGGTCCCGGCCATTTACGGTCCCTCGGCGGACGAGGTGCTGACCTGAAGGGTTGGACTCTCCTGGAGCCTGGGTTTCCCACGACTTCCCTGGCGCTCAGGCTGCTTCCTGGTAGACTTTCTTGACCCGCATGACATCGGCAGCCGCAGACGGAGGGCGATGACCAACCGCGACCTCGAGGCCGCCTGGAACTACCACAACCGCACCAAGCACTCCTACTGGAGCGTGCGCACCGACCCGCACTTCCTCGACTGGGCCAATCAGCCCCTGCCGTTCAAGATCTATCCCACCCTCGAGCCTTTGCCCTTGCCGCGTGATGGTCCGCCCACGGGCGTGCCCGCCCTCGTCGCCATCTCCCAGTTGGGTCTCCCAGCGGAGCGCGAGGCGGTTCCGGACTTGAAGAGCCTGGCGCAGATTCTTTACTTCTCGGCGGGCATAACCAAACGCAGGACCTATCCAGGCGGGGAGATTTTCTTCCGCGCCGCCTCCTGCACCGGGGCGCTCTACGAGATTGAGCTGTACTTGGTCTGCGGCGATCTGCCCGACCTCGAAGCCGGCGTCTATCATTTCAATCCGGCCGACTTCGCCCTGCGGCGGTTGCGCGCCGGGGACTACCGCGGCGTGCTGGTCGAAGCCACTGCGGGTGAGCCGGCCACTGCGCACGCGCCCGCCACCATCATCTCGACCGCGACCTATTGGCGCAATGCCTGGAAATACCGGGCACGCACCTACCGGCACTTCGGCTGGGACAACGGGACGATGTTAGCCAATCTCTTGGCTCTCTGCGCTGCCCTCAAGGTGCCGGCACGCTTGCTGTGTGCGTTTGTCGACGACCCGGTAAACCGGCTGCTCGACCTCGACACACAACGCGAAGTGGCCTTCTCGCTCGTGCCCGTGGGCTACGTTTCGGCGGTGCCACCGGCGCCGCCGCCTGAGATGGCGTCGCTCGGGCTCGAAACCGTGCCGGTGTCCAGAAAGGAAGTGGACTATCCTCTGATGCGGGAGATGCACGAGGCTTCCTGCCTACGCTCGCAGGAAGAAGTCGCCGCCTGGCGCGGTCACTCGCCACAAAGAGAGCTCCCGGCGCCGACCGGCCGGATGGTTTCACTCGAGCCTTCGAGCGAGGAGGAGATGTCGGGGAAGCCGCTCGAGCGGGTCATCCTGCGGCGCGGCTCCACACGCCAGTTTGCCCAGGAATCGATTAGCTTGGCGCAGTTTTCCACCTTGCTCGACGGCTCGACCCGGGGCATCCCCGCTGATTTCCTCGATCGACCTGGAACGCTCTTGAACGACCTCTATCTCACCGTTCACGCGGTGGAGGGGTTGACTCCTGGGGCTTACCTTTTCCACCGTCAGCGCCGCGCTTTAGAATGCCTCAAGGAAGGAAACTTCCGCTCCGAGGCCTATCACCTCGGCCTGGAACAGGAACTTCCCGGCGACGCCAGCGCGGCGATGTTCTATCTGGCCGACCTGCCGGCGATTCTCGACCGGTTCGGCAACCGCGGCTATCGCGCGGTTCAACTCGAGGCGGGCATCCTCGGCGGCGAGCTCTATCTCGCCGCCTACGCGCAAGGCTTGGGAGCTACAGGGCTGACGTTCTATGACGATGACGTGGTTCAATTCTTCTCACCCCACGCGCAAGGGAAGAGCGCCATCTTCCTGATGGCCGTGGGCCAGAGCGCACGACGGCGACGCTCCTGAAGGTGCGGGCATCGAATACTTTCCAGACCGATTGAAGGAGGGTGTCTCAAATGAAGAACGGCATCCCAGAAAAATACCGTGATTTGTTCGGCAAGCGGGCCTTCGGCTATCTGGCCACGCTGATGCCGGACGGTCGCCCGCAAGTCACGCCCGTCTGGTGCGACCTGGAGAACGGCCATGTGCTGTTCAATTCCGCCCGCGGCCGGCAAAAAGACCGCAACCTGCGGCGTAACCCACGGGTCGCCATCGCTGTCGTCGACCCCGACAACCCCTATCGCTACCTCGAAATCCGCGGCCGGGTCGTGGAAATCACCGAGCAGGGAGCCGAAGAGCACATTGATCGCCTGACGAAGAAATACTTGAACCAGGGAAAATACCCTTATCGCCAGCCCGACGAGGTGCGCGTCCTCTACCGCATCAAGCCCGAGCACACCAGCAGTATGGGGTAGGGTCCTCAGGAGGACTGCGCGGGGGGAGCGCTGGCCGGAACCAGACCCGCGGCCCGCAAAGGTTCGAACAGATCCTTGTAGGCGCGCCGCAGAAACACCACTCCCAACAGTCCGCGCGCCAGCATAAAGGCCAGGTGCGAGGCCAAGCTGTAGGCGAGAAGCTGCGAGGGGGAGGCGTAGGCGCTGAAAAAGAAAATCCAAGCCGCTTGGGTAGTTCCCAAGTGCGCCACGGTGATGGGGAGCGCCGCCAGCATGAAGATAATGGGCAAAAAGCCCATCAGTTGGAGAAAGGGAATCTCGATTCCGAAGGTTCGTACGGCCAGGTAGTGGATGACCAGGGCGACGAAAAACATCGGCGCTCGCAGCAGGATCAGTTGGACATAGCGTTTGAGCGGGGCCTGGTCAAAGGTGCGGAACAGCGACCGTTGCCGAAGGCGCAGCCGGCCGCGAAGAAAGGGAAAGAGTCGCGTCATCCAGGACAGCAACACGCGCCAGGGCGCGAAGTCCCGCCGGGCGTACAGCAGGAAAACCAGCCAGAACAGCCCGAAGCCGAGAGGCACCCAGAACAGGTCGCTTGGGAGGTGACGGTGGAATGCGAGCATTCCGGAGGTGGCCCAGGCCGCCAGATGGGTCATCTCCACCAGGGTCAGGAAGATCACTGTGCTCGCAATCTGGAAAAAGGGGGCCTGCAACTGCCGCGTGAGGTAGACGGCCAGGGCGCCGCGGGCCAACTGTGTGTTCATCAGCGCCACCACGTAAGTCACGGCGCGCGCGGGCAGCAGGTCGCGGTAGCGGATGGGCCCGTGAAACCACCGCAGCACCACGGCCAGCACCAGCGTATCCCAGGCGAAGTAGAAGATGCTGTTCGGGAGCATCAGGGCCAGGAAGTGCGGATAGTCGGCCTGCTGCAAAGCAGAAAGGAATTTCTCGAACGGAATGCGCTGGAAAATGAACCAGAAGATGAGCAGCGTGACAATGGGCGGCAGATAGCGCCGCCATCCGCCCCAGCGCTTTGTTTCCGCGGGACGCGCGTCTCCCTCCGGCAAGATCGGGTTAGCCATAATACGCGTCATTTTCGGGCGGTTTGGCTTTGGATGCAACGCTTGCCGGGCAAAAATCCTGGGCGGGAGGCAGCCGAGTAGTGATACCTTCTCGCGTCATGACCAGATGGCTCGCGCTTGCTGCGTTCCTCATGGCCAGTTTGGCCTGTCAGTCACCGGCCCAAGAGTTTGTTGTCGAGAAAGACGTGGGTGTGCCGATGCGCGACGGCGTGGTGCTGCGCGCCGATGTGTGGCGACCGGCGACCCCCAGCCGCCATCCGGTTCTCGTCTACCGCACGCCGTATGGAAAGCATTGGGCGGTCGAGAACTATTCCACCTTTCGCCGCGCCGTCGAGCGCGGTTACGCGGTCGTGATTCAGGACGTGCGCGGGTGCTTTGCCTCGGCGGGCGAGTTTGACCCCTACCGGCAGGAGGCCCGCGACGGCTACGACACCATCGAATGGGCGGCCGCGCAACCCTGGTCGAACGGCGCCGTGGGCACGTTCGGCTTATCCTACCCGGGCGCCGTGCAGTGGCTGGCCGCGGTCGAGCAGCCGCCGCACCTGAAGGCGATGGTGCCGGCGATGACCTTTTCTTCTCCGCAGAATTTCTTCTAGTCCGGCGGCGTCTTTGATCTGTCGTGGATTGGCTGGATTTGGAACAACATCGCGCCCGATACGCGCCTGCGCAAGAACCTGGACGGGCCGAAGAGCTACGGGGAAGCCCGCGCCGTCTGGCCGACTGTCCGCGAGCGACTGCAGGGCCACCTTCCCCTCGGCACGCTGCCAGACTTGCAGCCTGTGGCGCCGTACTACTACGAGTGGCTACGGCATCCGCCGGGCGAGCCGTGGTGGGACTGGGCCGAGTTGCGCAACAAGTATGACCGCGTGCAGGCTGCCGTACTCAACCTATCTAGTTGGTACGATGAGGCTTACGGGCCGGAAGGTGCCACGACCAATTTCGTTGGTTTAGTAACCGCGCGAAAGGGCCAGCCGGACTTACGGACAAAGTTGGTACTCGGCCCCTGGGTGCACGGCGTCGATGCGCTGAGTGAGACGCGCGCCGGCGAGCGCGAGTTCGGGGCCGAGGCTCGCCTCGACTACGACAAACTCGTGCTCGAGTGGCTCGACCGCTACGTGCGCGGGATAGACAACGAGGTTGACCGGGGAAAGCCGGTCCGGGTGTTTGTCATGGGCGCCAACCGGTGGCGCGAAGCCGACACCTGGCCCCTGCTGGGTACGCAGTTCATGCCCATCTATCTGACCGCGTCGGCGAAAGACGGCGCGCGCGGTCAACTGAGTTGGACGGCCTCGGAGTTGGAGGCGCAGTCGACCGAGTTTGTTTCTGATCCTGTCCATCCGGTGGTGGATCCGCACCCGCCTTATTCGGGCGCGCACGACTACCGCACGATGGAGCAGCGCTCCGATGTTCTCCTCTTCGATTCCGAACCGCTGGAGCGCGACCTGGAAATCACCGGGCCCATCGCGGCCGAGATTTTCCTCTCGACCGACGCTCCGGACACCGATCTCTGGGTTCGCCGCCTCGACGTATCGCCAGATGGTACGGCCTACAATCTGATGAGTCCTGGCCTGGACGTGATGCGCGCCAGCTACCGAAACGGCGGCCCCAGGCGCGAGCTGCTGACTCCCGGCCGCATCTACCGGCTGGAGCTCAGAAACCTGGTAACCGCCAATCTCT
>JACQTG010000288.1 GCA_016210895.1 Acidobacteriota bacterium | reverse complement strand
GCATGGAAGTGTAGTGTTTTCCGGCATTTAGTGCATTTTATGCAAAAAACCCCCGGTACAGGAGTTTGACCAGGATGCTGAAAAACGTAGGAGTGTGATTCCGAGCCTGCCCGCTCGCAATCGAGGGGCGAAGCAAGACATCTGCTTGTGCACCGCAAGGCTCCGCAGCAAAAGCAGATTCCTCCCCCGCCCTTTTCCGCCACCCTTCGACACAGCTCAGGGTGGCCCGAGCCCCGAACCTTCGGGGTCGAGGGCCAGCCGCCTGGGCGGGCGCGAATCGCAAAGCCTGCTCACAGCGGAAAGGGCGGGGTCGGAATGACAATACCTGAGCGGTTTTCAGCAGGCTGTGAGGGATACGATGAGCGGTCCGTGGGAGCTAGCTGAAGAGCAGCGCTGCCGGCAGGTGCTGGGGGAGGGACGACGGTGCGGCGGGCGGCGGTTGAAGGGAGCGGAGATGTGCCGCTGGCACGAGCCGGGCCGGGCGCGAGGGGAGTTGCCGGCCGCGAGGCCCGGAACCGCCTCACTCCTCAAACATCAGCTCTTTGGAGCGCTGGGTGGCCTTGACTACAGCCTTGATCAAGGTTACACGCAGCTTGCCTTCTTCGAGCTCGAGCACGCCGTCAATGGTGCAGCCGGCAGGGGTGGTAACGGCGTCGCGCAACAGCGCCGGGTGGTCGCCCGTCTCGAGCACCACTTTCGCCGCCCCCTGCACCGTCTGCGCCGAGAGCAGTGTGGCCACGTCGCGCGGCAGGCCGACCTTGACCCCGGCTTCGGCCAGCGACTCCACGATGATGTAGATGAACGCCGGCCCGCTCGCCGAGAGGCCTGTCACCGCGTCCATATGCTTCTCGTCCACGACCACCGTGAGTCCGACAGTGTCAAACAGCTTCTTGGCAATCTCCAGGTGCGACGCGTCGGCGTAGGCTCCTTTCGCCACCGCCGTCATCCCGCAGCCGACCATGCAAGGGGTATTGGGCATCGCCCGCACCACGGGAACCTGCGCCGCGAGGTGCTTCTCGATGAAATGCGTGGGCACGGAAGCGGCGATGGAAATCACCAGCTTCTGCGGGTTGACCGCCGAACGAATCTCCTCCAACACCTTGCGCACGGTGGGTGGCTTGACCGAGAGCAGGATGACGTCCGCCTGCCGCGCCGCGGCCACGTTGTCGGTGGAGACAGTAATCCCCAGCTGCTCGCTGCGCGCCCGCGCCGTTTCCGCATGCTGCACCGTCGCCAGCGTGTTCTCGCGCGACAACAGGCCCTGCTGCAGAAACGCCTCCAGCAGGATGCCACCAATCTTGCCCGCACCCAGTACGGCCACCCGCTTGGGAAATGTAGCTTTACTCATGGAAGGGGATTTTGGATGGGAAACGCAGGCGAGTCAATGCGAATGAGTTTGCAAGCCCGCCTCAGGCGGGCCAGCCCAGTCGTTGGCGCGCGGCGGCCAGCGCCTCGACATTCACGCTCAAGGTGTCTTCGGTCGTCGGATCCCAGCCCTGCTCGCCCTTCTGGTTCAGGAACTCGCGCAGCAGCTCAATCCACTCCGCTTGGCTCAACGGCCGGCCACTGATGGTCTGGCTTTGGAGCAATTCAATGGCGACGTCCACCTTGGCCGGCATGTTCCCCGCCTCCAGGCCCACCGAGAACACAAACCGCTCCGCCGCCGGGTTGGCGTCCTTCAGCGCCTCCCGACTCAAAAACTCAATCTCATCCGGGTCAATTGGCATCTGTGTTTCAGATCAGATTTCGAGGATTTCCTTTTCCTTTGCCTTCGAAAGCGCGTCGAATTTTTCGGTGTGGTCGTGGGTCAGCTTGTCAAGCTCGGCGAAGCATTGGAACTGATCATCGTCGCTGACTTTTTTCTCCTTGTGGAGCTTCCCGACGGCGTTGCGCGTGTCGTGGCGGATGTTGCGCAGGGCAGTCTTGTGGTTTTCAAGCACATGGTGGAGGTGCTTGACCAACTCTTTGCGGCGCTCCTCGGTGAGCGCCGGGATAGGCACGCGGATGACTTTGCCGTCGTTGACCGGGTTCAACCCCAGGTCGGAGGCGCGGATGGCCTTGTCAATCGCGCCGAGCAAGGAGGGGTCAAACGGCTGCACCAGGATGAGCGTAGCCTCGGGCGTGGCCAGCTTGGCCACCTGGTTCAACGGCGTAGGCGCGCCGTAGTAGTCGACGCGGATGCCGTCGAGCAGCGTCACTGACGCGCGGCCCGTGCGCAGGTGGCCGAGCTCGCGGCGGAAGTCCTCGAGCGTCTTCTCCATCCGCGTGCGCGTGACTGTGGTTGCCTCTTTGGTGTTGGTGATCTCCATGGCCAACTCTCAGCTTTACTTTACCCGGAGTTTGTCACCTTCATTGTGGTCATGCGGCAATTGTCAACGAGCGCGCGAGAACGTGCGCAGAATGAGGAAACCAACGGCTTGCGCCCGCTCAGGCGCTGACCAGCGAGCCGACCTTCTCGCCCAGCACCACCCGCTTGATGTTGCCCGGCTTGGTCAGGTTGAAGACGATGATGGGCAAGCTGTTGTCCTTGCAGAGCGAGAGCGCGGTCGCGTCCATCACCGACAAACTCTTGGCGATGCACTCAAGATAGGAGATGCGGTCGAACATGCGCGCGTCTTTCACCTTGGCCGGGTCGGCGTCGTAAATCCCGTCCACCTTGCTCGCCTTCAGCAGCACGTCGGCTTTGATCTCCATCGCCCGCAGGGCCGCCGCCGTGTCGGTGGAAAAGTACGGGTTACCCGTGCCGGCCGCGAACAAGACGATGCGCCCTTTTTCCAGATGGCGGAGGGCACGCCGGCGGATGAACGGCTCCGCAATCTGGTGCATCTCGATGGCGCTCATCAGGCGCGTCACCCTATCCAGTTTTTCCAGCGCGTCCTGCAAGGCGAGCGCATTGATCATCGTGGCCAGCATCCCCATCTGGTCGGCGGTCACCCGGTCGATGCCGCGCGCATCGGAGGTGCGACCACGAAAGATGTTCCCGCCGCCGGTGATCAGCGCCAGTTCGACGCCGAGCTCGGCGACCTCTTTGACCTCGTGCGCAATCTGCGCCACCGTGTCGTCGTGGATGCCGAAGCCTTGCGGGCCCATAAAGGCTTCGCCGCTCAGCTTCAGCATCACGCGCTTGAAGACCGGCTCCGCCATTATTCGCCCGCCTCACCCTGACCCGCCGCGGATTCCGCTGTGGTCGCGCTCTCACCCACCTTGAAGCGGGCGAAGCGCCGCACGGTGATATTTTCGCGCACCTTGGCGATGACGCCGTCAATCAGCTCGCGCACCGTCATCTTGTCATCTTTGATGAAG